>JBBRUH010000151.1:0-11431 GCA_038248005.1 Cytophagales bacterium
AGAGTAAGAGTAATTTTTTCATAGTTATAATTTTTTGGGGTTCAAATAGGCTTACCCACCTTCCTCTGAAATATTACAAGGAAGTAGTATTTTTTTTTAGAATGGAGGGAATTGGGGGTATGTTCTCTGGAGAAAATTCCTTTATTCTAGCAAAAGTCGTATTTTTAGAAAAAAGAAAATCAATTATTCGCCAAATTAAAGTCATTTTAAACATTCAGAAACCCATTGCTACTTGAAAAGAAATTTTTCGTTCTTTGAGGATAATTAAAGCTGAGTAAGAGAAACTTCTATGACAAATAGCTTTGAATTAATTCATTCCATTTTTCTTTATGGATTTTTTTTATTTCTGAATCCTGTTGAATTAGACTACTATAATTCTCAATAAAGTCTTCTAATGATAGAATCAGGCGTAAGTAATATTTGATATAAGTCCATTTACTATGATTTGACAGCCATGTTCTAATTTCAGATTTTCTATTAAACCTTCAATCTCGATTTTATCACTTTCTTTTACGCCCACATAAGATAAGATATAATATCTATCAGGATTGAAGCGTATAATTTTTTCAATCGCAATTCGTACTATTGTAGCATCTATCTCTTTATCTAATTTCACCTCAATTGCCTCAAATAAAAATCCATTCTTGAAAATTTCAATATCACCTGTAGATTTTGAAGTTCTATCAGAGGCAGTATGGCTTCCTAGACTAGCTAGAATGCAATCTTTATAACGAGCCATTTCATCTACCAAGCTTTCATAGATGGCAAAAAATCCTAAGACTGGTAATTTTGAGCCACCGTATGTTTTATAATTTGTTCCAAAATGTAGATTCAAGATAAAAATGATTTTATCTATGGTTAATTTTTCAGGGTTTTCTAATGGAATGATAGAAACAAATGAGTTTTTTTTAGATTGAATTGCTTCAAATAAAAGTAATCGGAGTATGTTTGTAGCTAACTTTGGAGTCTTCTCAATAGAATCAAGGATGTGCAGAAATGCTTTTTTAACTACCTTATTGCTGATTTTTCCATTATAATCAAGATTATATGGATATGGCTGTTCCAGAGAACGTGTAAGCCAACCACTTTCTGCCATTGAAGGTAATCCGAGTTCTTTAAGAGTAGGAGTAATAAAATTAAAATCAATAGTTCGGCCTGAGAAACCACCTTCCATGCTTGTTTGATGCTTTCTTATATCTTACTTTGGATCCATTATTTTATGTGTCAATAAAGTAGCTAATATCGTAAAAACACCTTTTTGAATATTAATTTTCTCTCCAATTGATTTTATAAAATCTCTGGTTTCATCATTTACGTCTTTAATATCAATGCGAGGATAAGAGCATTTGTAAATCTCCAGCAGTTTGTCTTTGTGGTTCATTCAGCAATAATTTTTGTTCTTTTATACTTTCTGCAACTGCACGGATTACAGGAATTGCAACAGAATTCCCAATTTGTTTGTATTTTTCGCCATTAGTTGGATGTTTAATAAAATCAGTTTGAAAACCCATAATTCTATAACATTCGTTGATTGTGAGTTTACGAACTGCATCTGACTCAGGGAGATAAATAAAAAATCTACCAGCAGTCTCTTGAGAAGGAATCGTTGGATGAGTTCCATCAACTGAATAAATCCTGTTTGGTTGTCTATGGACTCTTGAAAGATGTTCAGTATTTTCTCTGATGCCTTTTTTCCAAATATTTTTATTGCGATACCCAACGAATATTAAACCACTCTCTTGATTTCGTGGATTATCTATGAGGGTATATTCTGATTTATCTAAAAACTCAAAATCGCCTTTAATGTCTAAAAAATCTCTTAAAACCACCCTTTTATATGTTTTTAATTTTGAAAAGTTAAAGTAATGATTTTTGGTAGCAATAATGAAAATACGTTCTCTATTTTGAGGCAAACCAAAGTCTTTAGCATTGAGTATTTTATGGGTTACATGATAGCCCAAATCCATTAATGATTTTAGGATAGTCTTAAAAGTTCTTTTTTTATCATGATAAATTAAGTGCTTTACATTTTCTAACACCACTACACTCGGTTTTTTTTCATTGATAATTTGGCAAATATCAAAAAATAAAGTTCCTCTAGTATCCTCAAAACCCATTTTTTTGGCTGAAATACTAAAAGGCTGGCAAGGAAACCCACCCAATAAAATATCAAAATCAGGAATATCAACTGGTTCTATTTCAGTAATGTCTCCAAAAGGTTTATCACCAAAATTTGCTTCATATACTTCTTGACAAGCTTGGTTTATTTCAGATGTAAAAACACATTGAAAACCTGCTTCTTCAAATCCTTTTCTAAACCCCCCAATTCCTGCGAATAAGTCTATAAATTTATACTTCATTTTGATTTTCTTTTTGGTATTTAATTTTTTCTTCAGCTACAATTAAAATCTCGTTTGCATATTCTAAATCTTTTAACTCATAGAATATTTTATCAGCAAACCAATCAATTAATAAATCTTGTTGGGAGAGATTATAAAAATCTGCCAATTTAATTAATTGTGCTTTTGTAGGTTTACGCTCCCCTTTTTCAAATTTACTAATCAGAGATTAATCAATATCAATTGCAGAAGCAACTTTTCGTAAGATAAGTTTTTTATCCTTACGGGCAGCTTTTAATGTTTTACTTAAACGACTCATTTGGACATATTTATTTTAGACTATCAATGTCTAAAAATAAATATTTATTTTTAAAATACACTCCTATTTCGCACAGTCATTTAATTCATCACTACAAAATTTATCAGACAACCAAAAAATTTATCACTTAACAAAGTTAATCCACTGTTAATTATAAAACAGTCTGTTTTTTAGGGCGTATTTAAGATAAATAGGTTTTAGTGTATAGTAAAAATTTATAACATTGTGAAGATTCTTTATAGCCTTATTCTAATCATATTTATCTCGAGCCTAGTCTATGGACAAAATGGTGCTCAACTGATTGTAGTGCCTTATCATGAGCAAGATATTTGTGCTGGTTTTGATGAGATGACTGCCAAACAAAGAGAAGCCATTGATGAAATCAGCAGTCAGTTAAAGCAAAAGGGCTTTCAGACGGCAAGCTTCACGGCAGTAATGCGAAAGTTTAAATCTAAAGGTGGCTGTGATACACACAACCCTAATAAAATGCTCAAAGAGGTGCTTGAGTCTGCCAAAAGCACCTACTATATTGTGGTAGAAAGCGAATTTCAAGAAACAGGAGAAGGTAATTATGTTAATCTGAATGTATCTGTTTATCAGGCAGATAATGATGAATTGATTACTTACGAATCAGCCCAATCTGACAAAGAATACACAAGCAATGAGCGTTCTCTGACTAGAAACGCTTTCCTTAAAATAGTAGATGCAACTGCTAATTATTTGAGTCCTAGTTTTGCCAATACACAAGCTACTAAGCCTACTACGAATGAGCAAAAAATAAAAGTTAATCTCATCTCAGAGGTAGATTTTAACTTGCCCAAAACCCGTATGCAAAACCCTGACGCTGTGGCAGTGGTCATAGGAAATGCCAATTATACCAAAACAAAAACGGTTGATTTTGCACTTAATGATGCTTTTAGTGTGAAGAAGTACTTGGTGGAAGTCTTGGGTTTTAAAGAAGGAAATATTCTTTACAAAGAAGATGCTTTGAAGAGTGATTTTGAAGTATTGTTTGGTGTAAAAGACAACCCAAAAGGCAAACTCAATAACTCTATCAAACAAGGTAAAAGTGATGTTTTTATTTTTTATTCAGGACACGGAGCACCAGGACTGAAAGACAAAGAAGGATATTTTGTACCCGTTGATTGTGACCCACAATATATAGAGTTAGGTGGCTATTCTACAGATGTATTTTATAAAAACTTAGCTCAAATAAAGGCAAAATCTGTAACTATAGTGCTTGATGCTTGCTTCTCGGGAGTAGAGCTGTATGAAAATATTTCTCCCATCCGAATCAAAACTAAAGGAATTTTGGGTGTGATAGATGGAGTGTTGCTTACCTCTTCTTTTAGTGATGAAGTTTCTTGCTGGTACAATGAAAAAGGACACGGTATGTTTAGTTATTTTTTCTTAAAAGCTATTCACCAATTTAATGCAGATTTTGACGAAGATAAAAAACTCACCTTCAATGAGATTCATCATTACATTGCTGACATTACCGAAGGACTACCTTACTATGCACGAAGGTTACACGGAATAGAACAAAACCCTACACTTCAAGGAAATAATACCCACAAGGTATGGATTGAAGGTGACAAATAAATCACCATTAATATTTAAGTAATAAACCCATTTTAATTTTTAATAATAATGAAAACAAAAAGAGATTTTTTTAAAACAAGTATTTTCAAGGCTACATTGATGCTTTTGATTAGTTTGAGTAGTTTTTCAGCTTTTGCTCAAGCTACTGATTTGGTAGTGTTTTCGGAGCAGGGAGAGAGATTCTGGCTTGTGGTAAATGGCATCAGGCAAAATGACAAGGCTGGACAAAATGTAAAAGTTACTAGCCTGAATGGGGATAATTGGCAACTCAAGATAGTTTTTGAAAATGAAAACTTACCAGATATTGACCAATCCCTTTATTTTACTGAGAAAAACAAAGAACTTACTGCACGCATTAGAAAAAATAAAAAAGGTGTATTGAAACTACAAATGTTTGGTGTAATCCCTATCTCTAATGACAATCAAACTACTACTGAGCAAGAAATCATCCCATTTCATACCATCGAAACAAAAGATGATGATTATAATATAAGAGTAAAAATCAAAGTCCCTGGTTTTGAAACAGAAGTACAGGTAGATGAACCTCTATGGGAAGAGGAAAATCAGCCAAGAACCAGAACGGAACGCAATCGTAATGATAGTCAAAGGCAAAATTGCCAATATCCTATGCAAAGTTCCGATTTTAATAAACTTAAAGAAGTTATTGATAATCAATCTTTTGACGAAGAAAGGGTAAACATCGCCAAACAAGCCCTACGCTCTAAATGTGTGAGCACCTCTCAAGTAATAGAAATATTGAATTTAATTACTTTTGAAGAAAGCAGGCTTGATTTTGCCAAATTTGTCTATGATTATACTACTGATATAGGCAACTACTACCAAATTAATGAGTCTTTTACTTTTGATAGCACCAAATCAGAGTTTAATAGTTTTTTGGAAAATAAGCAATAATCTCTATCAAAATCTCCTCAAATAAAAATTTGAAATGCCTATTTTTTTAACCAAATCTATGTATATTTGCTAATTAAATAAACATTTAAAAAGAGAATAATATGACTACTTGGTTCATTTGCAAGGTAAAATACCTAAAAATTGATGAGCAAGGCAATGCCAAACAAATCACTGAGCCTTATATCGTAGATGCCGTTTCTTTTACAGAAGCCGAAAGCCGGATTTATAAAGAAATGGAGCAGATAGTGCCTGGAGGAGACTTCACAATCGCTGACATTAGCCGTAGTAATTTTGAAGATATTTTTTATTATGAAGATGCAGACACACTTTATAAGTGCAAAGTAACATATAGCGATTTGGATACAAAAAATCAAAAAGAGAAAAAAGTATCTAAATATATGCTTGTTTCAGCCAATAATATCAAAGAAGCCTACGAAAGATTAGAAGACAAACTCAGCACAATGATAGTACCTTACGAAGTACCTAGCATTATAGTCAGTTCTTTCGTAGATATATTTACGTATGAATCAGCCGATGTGCGTGATGCGATTGCTAACCTGCGTCCTCTTGCTTCTATGGAAGAAAAATAATCTTAAGTAAGAAAATAATAGATTCTCAATGAGATATTTATGAGTTTAGCTCTTAAATATCTCATTTTTTGTATAATTAAGATAAATTAATCCTATCTCTCATCCTCTAATTTCCGAACTAAATAACCTTCTTTGAGTGCATAAGAAGAGATTTTGATGCTCTCTAGCTCATATTGCTCTACCACAAATTTAATCAGACAGGTAGCCAACACAATCATATCTGCCCTAAAATCAGGCATTCCTACTAGCATTCGTCTGTTAGTAGCATCTTGCCTGACCACCAATCTAAAAAGTTCATCAAAATTATCACGGTCTATTTCGTAGTTTTTTGCAATCATTTCATAGTTTTCATCCATAAATTGAGAAAGATTTTCTTCCCCTTCAACGCCTGCAAAGGTGATACAGGCAAGCGTCTCAAAACTCCCTGCTGCCCCAACCAAAGACTTAGGAGCAAAGCGAAATACTGCCTCTGAAAGCATAAAAAGCTGTGTCTCAAGATAAATATCTAGCCGCTGAATGTCTAAATCTGAAATGGGGTCAGACCTCATAAAGCGATCCATCAATCTTTGACCTCCTATCTCAAAACTCTGCTTCCACAAAGCACGGCGATTATTGGCAATGATAAACTCTACACTTCCGCCACCTATGTCCATCATCAGCACATTTTCATCTTTGAGAGGCAAAGCAGATTTGATTCCGTGATAGATGAGTTCGGCTTCTTGGTCTCCATCAATAATTTCTATGGAAATGTTGAACTCTTTTTCGAAGTCCTCAGTGATTTTAAGTCCATTTTTGGCATTTCTGAAAGCACTGGTTGCCAAGCCCCAAATCTGAGAAGTATTTACTTTATACTTTTCCCAAGTTTTTTGAAGTTTTAGAAGGGCAGTGTGTAGGCGTTCTTGAGCATCTTCGGTAATAAAACCTTTTTCAAGACTAATTTCTCCGATTTTCACACCGATTTGAGTACGATAAATCACCTCAAACTGAGTTTTTTTCAGTTCGGCAATCAAAAGTTTGCAGGTATTAGTGCCAAAGTCAATAATGGCAACTCTTTGATTTTGCATATCTTATATTTGAAGAAGAATAAATTATGATAAGTTAAAACGCTATAATTGGCTTATTTATGCACTCATAAGTGTATTTTATGGATTAATACATAAATAAGCTGAGATGTAAGTCAGGAATATAAAAAGACTCAAAATATAAATCGTTTTGTTAAAGAACTCTTTATGCCTAATTTTGGCAAAGAATTCAATAGGCTTTTGCTTATTTTTGTATTTGATGTAATACTCTATTAATACCAAAAATATTTAAAAGACATTGATTATTAAGATATGAATTTGTAAAGTATTCATAATTAAATGATGAGCTATAAATGATGAGTGATGAGTTTTATTATTAGAACCCTGATAATCAAATGTTTATAACAAAATTAAAGTGCAAACTAATTTTAATCATTTACTTAAATTAATCAAATACTTTATTTTTAATAGAGATTATATAACCTTTCAAGCGAAGACGCTTGAACGGGGTAAATACTGGTATAAGCGTCTTCGGTTGTACCTCTATATATAAAATCGTGGTCATGTTTAATACTTTATTTATCGACAGTTTTGTTTTTAATTGAATACATACAACCCTATTTTTGACTGAATGAATTTTGTATATCCTGAATTTTTATGGGCTTTATTGGCACTTTCTATCCCTATTGCCATTCATATATTTAATTTTCGCCGAGTTCGGAAGGTTTATTTTAGCAATGTAAAGCTACTTCGTGAAGTAAAAACCGAAACTAACTCTTTCCGAAGAATTAAGCATCTTTTGATATTGCTGTCTCGCTTGGCATTTTTGAGTTTGCTTGTGTTTGCCTTTGCACAGCCTTTTTTGCCTAGCAAAAACCAGAAAGAAATCAAAAATCTTAGTGGTTTGGTAGGTGTCTATTTAGATAATTCTTATAGCATGCAGAGTGAGCTAGGCAATGACAAATACCTAGATTTGGCAACACTCTATGTCAATGAGTTGCTTAAAGTATTCCCCAAAGATGCTCGTTTTCAGCTGATTACCAATAAATTTGATAACACAGAGCAGTACCCCGTAGCTGCCAATAAAATAGAAGACAGACTCACCGAAACCCAGTTTTCTAGTGAATACAGAGATTTAGCGACTGTCTATAAAAGGCAATTGAGCTTGCTTAATAGATATTCTAATGCAGAACGAAACCAAGTTTTTTGGTTTACTGACTTTCAAAAAAGTACGGCTGGCGACCTCAGCAAAATAGACTTAGATACACTCAATCAATATTATATCGTCCCCATTAAATCTGAAAAAACGCCCAACCTGATGATTGATTCGGTGTGGCTTGCCAATCCATTTATAAAATCATTGGAAAGCAATCAGATTAATGTCCGTCTAAAAAGCTTCAGTGATGAAAGCTATACAGATTTAATGCTCAAGCTATTTATAGATGAGCAGCAAGTATCTACCTCTACCATTAATCTTGCTCCAAGAGAAAGTGTAGTGGCTAATTTTAATTTTACGGTTCAAGGGGAAGGGATGAAGCCTTGTAAGATTTCTTTTGAAGATTTCCCTGTTACTTTTGACAATGAATACTACTTTGTCATTAATGCCTCCCCTAAAATCAACATCTTACACCTACACGAGCAACTCCAAAACCGATATGTGGAGAGTGTCTATTCCAATGAATCTGTCTTCGAGGTGAATAGCTTTAATGTTAATAACCTAGATTATAAGCGAGTGGAAAGTGCCGAGTTGGTAATTTTGGATGAAGTAGAAAGTGTAGAAGGAGATCTGAATCAAAAACTTCAAGATTTTGTCAAAAAAGGGGGAAGTTTATTGGTATTTCCTTCTTTAAATTCTCAGACAGGCTTTGAAGGATTTCTCAATAGTGTAGGAGTCAATGCTGCTCGCAGTGTCAAGCCTGATTCATTAGGAACAGGCAAAAGTAATGAATTAGCACTACTCAACATCAGCAATCCTTTCTTTCAGGGAATGTTTGAAAAAGTGCCAAGCAATATGAATATGCCTTATGGCAATGCACTGCTTAACTGGGGAAATGTAGGTGAAAATCTACTTCAGTTCAAGAATCAACGACCGTTTTTGACTCGCTTTCGTGGTCAGAATGGCAAGGTCTATGTCTGTGCTTCTCCTTTGCAGACCCGATACAGTAATTTTGCAAAGCATGCTCTCTTCGTGCCGATTATGTTTCAGATTGCAGCTCAAAGCAAGCAGCAATCAGAGAACCTTGCTTATACCTTTCAAGAAAATAATATTCGGGTAAAGCTAGAAAATCCTTCAAGCAATCAAGTCTATAAGCTGGTAAAAGACGACTTAGAAATCGTGCCTGACCAACGTATTATTGGAAACGAACTAGTGTTTGAGATGCCAAGTCAGACTTTAGAGGCAGGCTATTATAAACTCATGCTAGATAAGAAAACAGTGGATTTATTGGCTTTTAACTATGGCAAAGCAGAATCGGAGATGGATTTTTATAGCCAAGCCGAAATCACCAAAGCCTTTGCTGGTAAGAAGAATGTGCAGGTTTTTAACTTTGCAGAAAGTAAAAACTTTATCCAAACCTTCAAAGACAATAATATTCAAGTAAATCTCTGGAAATATATGCTCTTTTTTGCCTTGATATTTTTGTTGATTGAGATTGCTTTGATTCGTTTATTATAAAATCTGATTTCCTAGTGTTCCATTTTGGTAATTTTGTCAGAAAATATACTTCCTCGCAAGGTGTTATACCTGCGAAGATTTTGGTGTCGCACCAAAATCCATCAAGGTCTTATTTGACTGTTTAACCAACACAATATACTAGTTCGTATTTACGCTGTTGCCTGTGTCTTCACAGGCAACTAAACTACTCCAATATCTCATCATTCATATAAACTGATTAGAGGAGGTTTTTTCAAAAAAAATATTTATTTTTAAAGGTAGTTTTGAGGATGCAAGAGCAAATCATATACAAAGAACTTAATGAACTAGATGAAGTCGCCGAAAAAATTGTTAAATTCGCCAATGATTTAAAGATATGGACTTTTGAAGGCAATTTAGGTGCAGGAAAGACTACATTGATTCAGTCATTGGGAAAATACTTTGAGGTAATAGACACCGTTAGAAGCCCTACTTATTCATTGGTCAATGAATATCTAACAAAAAAGGGAGAAACGATTTATCACTTTGACCTTTATAGAATCAAAGATGAAAATGAAGTACTAGACCTTGGCTACGAAGAATATTTTTATGACGATAAATATTGTTGGATTGAATGGGCTTCAAAAACACCTGATTTAATACCTTCAAAGCATTTGGCGATTCAGATAATGGTAGAAACGGACAAAAGAATTATAGATTTGCAAAGATATGAGTAAAGAATACCAAGAAGGCAGTGTAATAGATCCTAGTGCCAAAGAACAACTGATGCTCTACCCTTTAGAGCAAACACAAATGGTCAGTAAGGAATTTAAGTCCTTGCAGATTGGTATTCCTCGTGAAAATAGCGAATTCGAAAAACGAATAGCTCTCCGACCAGAAGCCGTAGAAATCCTAACACGAAGAGGACACCAAGTAGTCATAGAAACCAATGCAGGCTTACATGCCAAGTTTGAGGACAAAGATTACAGTGAAGTAGGGGGAAGGATAGCCTACTCAGCCCAAGAAGTATTTGAGTCTGATATCGTCCTTAAAATAGAACCACCCAGCGAAGAAGAAATCAATTACATGAAGCCTGGTAAGGTGCTTATCTCTGCCATTCAAATGGCAAAACTTCGCCCCGAATATCTCAAAGCCGTACTCAAGAAAAAACTCACTACTGTAGCTTTTGAATTGATTCAAGACAAAGTAGGAGGAATGCCTGCTGTAAGAGCCATGAGTGAGATAGCAGGAAGCACCGTAATGCTCATCGCTGCCGAATACCTCAGCAGTCATAATGATGGAAAAGGAATCATCTTAGGAGGTGTTACAGGAGTGCCACCCACCAAAGTAGTCGTGCTAGGTGCAGGTACAGTCGGTGAATATGCTGCTCGTACAGCCATCGGGCTAGGTACAGAAATTAAAGTTTTTGATAGACATACTTATAAACTTCGTCGCCTTAAATACTCCATCGGTCAGCACAATCTCTATACCTCTACTCTAGATGTAGTTACGCTCACAGAAGCCATTAGTCGTGCTGATGTTTTAATCTCTGCTATTCGCTCTGAAAAAGGCAGAACCCCCGTCATCGTTACAGAAGAAATGGTCAGTAAAATGAAACCTAACTCTGTTATCATTGATGTATCTATAGACCAAGGTGGTTGTGTAGAAACCTCCGAAATCACTACACTAAGAAACCCTACTTTCAAAAAACATGGCGTAATTCATTATTGTGTGCCTAATATTGCCTCCAGAGTTTCACGTACTTCTTCTACTGCACTTAGCAATATCTTTGCTCCTTACTTACTAGAAATAGCCGAAAAAGGTGGTGTAGATGAGATGATATTCTCTAATAAATGGTTTATGAAAGGAGTTTATGCCTACAAAGGAAGTCTAACCAATGCCGATTTAGCTAAAAAATTCAATATGCCTCACAAAGATTTAGGACTTCTGATGGCTGCTAGGTTGTAAATTGATTCGTAGTCTTACTTTGATAATGGAGTGAAGATAAACGTAGG
>JBBRUH010000152.1:0-11413 GCA_038248005.1 Cytophagales bacterium
ACAAAGACCGTTTTTTCTCAATGATTGCCCATGATTTGAGGAGTCCTTTGATATCATTTCAAGGAATTTCAAAGCAAATTAATTTTTTCTTGACAAAAAATGAGACAGAAAAAATCAAAGAATTGGGCAAAAACATAGACAAATCAGCCCAAAACCTCCAAATTTTATTAGATAATCTCCTCACTTGGTCACTGCTTCAACAAGGTGAAATAGGATTTAAGACTGAAATAGTAGATATTTATACACTTGCAAAAGACAATCTCCTTACTTTCTCACCCTCAGCCTCTGCATACCAAATCAAATTAACCAATCATATCCCAAAAGATACACTCATTACAGCAGATAAAATGATGCTTAATACCATTTTGCATAATTTCCTCTCTAATGCCATTAAATTCACACCCGATGGAGGTCAAGTTTGCCTCAAAATAGACTTTTTGTCCACTGGCTATCTTATCATCTGTGAAGATACAGGCATTGGGGTTGCTCCCGAAAAGATACCCGATATTTTTAAGGTAGAAATCAGAAAAAACTCCAAAGGCTTACACGGCGAAAAAGGCAATGGCATAGGTCTGCCTTTATGCTATGAGTTTGCACTCCTACACAATGGCAACATCAACCTCCGTAATAAAGAAGGAAAAGGAACAGTTATAGCGTTTTACTTGCCATTCACGACATAATAAAATCCATTCACGACATTTTTAGTATCTAATTCCTCTTAATTTTTTATTTTAGTATCAAAATCAGATAAGTAAGCCATAAACCTGAGTGATTTAGCGAAGGAGCGAGGAGTGAGCATCTTAGAAGTGAGGAGTGAGAATCTTGGAAGCGAAAATCTTAAAAATGAAGAATGAAGCTACGATACTGACACTGAAACTGTTATATGATACTGATATGACCCATTAACTGTTACTATTTTAATTTCATTCTCAAAACATACATGAAAGTACTCATTGCGGAAGACGATTTAATCTATGCCAATACACTGGAAATCTTATTTACAGAGATGAACTATGAGTCTATCAAACTGGTGCATAATGGCGAAGAATTACTAAAACTATTGCCTATTCTAAAACCCGATTTACTAGTCTTGGATATTCATATAGAGGGAAATCTAGATGGGATAGAAGTAGCTGAAAAAGTGCATGAGTTTAACCCCTATATCCCTGTAATATTTATTACTTCACATCAGGATAATACCCTCTTTCAAAGAGCAAAATCTACCAAACCCTATGCGTTTCTTATCAAACCCTTTGACGAAAAAACACTCTTGCGCACCATAGAATTGGCTTTTCAGCAATACCAAACTCAAATCACACTCTTACCAGAAGTCTTTTTGCCTGATAGCCTATTTATCAAAATAGACCAAATCCATAAAAAAATATACTTTTCAGAGATTGGATACATAGAAGCCGATGATCACTATCTCAATATCATCACCCAAAAGCGTAAATACCTAGTTCGTTTTACTCTCTATCAGTTATTAGAAAAACTCCCAGAGCATCTATTTTTGCAAATCAGTAGGCGACACATTATCCATATTCATCAAGTATCTGAAATGGATACAGAGAACCATCAACTTACTATTTTCAATGAAAAAATACCTTTTAGCAAACGAAGAAAACAAGAAATACTCGATAGGTTAATTTTAAAGCATCCATAAAATACGATTACTTACACAATTCAAAATAACTATTATTAGACAATGAAAGCGACTCAATCTATTTTTATATTCTTCTTTGTGCTACTCTATGGAGCTGCACAAAGCCAAGACATCCCCCAAAATCCCAATCAAACTGACATAAAAGATAAAAGACAGGGTAAATGGACTATCTTTTATGATGCTGAATGGAGCATTATCAATGAGGCAGATAAAGCAGAATTTTATCGCTTGATTGAGTACAAAGACGATAAGCCCATAGGCACCGTCAAAGACCATTACAAAAATGGAGTGGTACAAATGGAAGCAATGCTTTTGGCAGATAGACCACAAGAGATAATGGATGGGTTGGCTACATTTTACAGACCTGATAAGAGTAAAGAAAAAACACAGTTTTTTGAAAAGGGAGTCTTGAAAGAAGAAAAACTCTTTGCTTTAGATGGCCGCCCTCTAAAAGAAGATTGGAAAACCATTGACTCTCTGGGGATGGTTTATTATAAGAAAAGAGACTACTCCAATGCCTATGGAGTATTTGATAAAGCCAAAGTACAAGCTGAAAAAGAATTTGGCAAACAACATCAAAATTATGCTCTTTCACTCAAAAGATTGGCTGATTTACTTACAGATGTAGCTCAATATGCTCAAGCAGAAGCATTTTACTTGGAATCCATTAAAATTCAAAAAGAAACGATGGGCGATAAAGATAGTACCTATTCCGGGATAATCAATAACTTAGGAATACTCTATTACTACACAGGTAATTTTACAAAGGCAGAATCTCTTTGGGTGGAGGCACTTAATATCATAAAAGCAAGCATAGGAGAGGAGAATGCTAGGTATGTGGGTGCATTGAGTAATCTAGGAGTGCTTTACTATGATAAAGGAGATTACAAGAAAGCAGAAGAATACTACAACATTGCCTTAGAGGTGAGAGAAAGATTACTTGGAAAGAAAAATACAGATTATGCCGAATCACTGACTCACTTAGGAAATGTCTTTAATGAAAAAGGGCAGTATCAAAAGGCAAGCACCTATTTTAAAGAAGCCACTGAGATTTTCAAAGAAAAAGACGATGATTTTTATCCTAAATCTCTATCTAATCTAGCCATGGTGTATAAAAGATTAGGTAATTATGCCGAGTCTGAGAGATTATACAAAGAAGTTATAGAGCTTCACAAAATACAAGTAGGCACAAAGCACCCCGATTATGCCAAGAGCTTAATGAATTTATCCATAGGGTATAGAGAGAAATATCAGTTTGAAGAAGCAATAACACTCTGTCTAGAATCTATGGAGATACAAAAAGAACTCCTAGGAGAAAAACACTATCAGTATGCACACTCATTAGGAAATCTTGGAATGGTTTATTATAGTATGGGAGATTACATACAAGCAGAAACAATCTATAAAAAATCTGCTAATCTCCTAAAAGAAGCCTTGGGAGAAAATCATCCTATGTATGTAGATGCCTTGATGAGTCTTTCTACATTATACCTCAAAAAACAGGAAACAGCTAACTCAGAATCTCTTCTATTAGAGGCTTTGGCGATTTTAAAAAATACTACGGGCGAAAACACTAGAGAGTATGCTGGATACACAAGTAATTTAGGAGTGTTTTATTTTGATAAGGGCAATTACCCCAAAGCAAAGGTAAACTATCAAAAAGCCCTCGAGATTAGAGAGCGTATGCTTGGCAAACAAAGCCTTGACTATGCCCAATCACTCACCACTCTTGCCAATCTCTATAGAGTGGAAAAAGAATACACAAAATCTGAAGAATACTACCTAGAAGCCATCGACATCTATCAGAAAATAGGACTAGAAGAACATGTGGATTATGCAAGCTTACTTTTTAACTCAGGATTACTTTACGTCTTAGGGGAGGAGAAAGATGTGGCTAAATATGTAGCTTTGTCTGAGCAGTCATTTGATATACTCAAAAGAACAATAGGTGAAAACAACGCTATTTATGCAACTAATTTGTTTGTTTTTGTGCTCAATCTTCCTTCTGAATACCTCCTAAATAATCCTAAAATAGAGAAAAGGCTATTAGACGCTGTGCAAATTACCAAAGAAATTTTGGGAGAAAAGAATATAATTTATGGCTTGGGTAAGATTACCTTAGGGAGATTTCATAAACTCAATGGAGAATTAATAAAAGCAAACGAGGCTGATGTAGAATCTAGTCAAATTTTTATAGACTTGATAGATAGAGACTTTCCTAGTCTCTCTCAAACTGGAAAAGAATTATTTGTGAAAAGATTTGAAGTTTATTTTAATCAATATGCTCAAGCTACTACTTTTGCATTTATTACACAAAACCTTAACTACTCAGGATGGCTTTATGACAATGTACTCGCTACCAAAGGACTTTTATTTAATACACAAGATAAAACCCGAGAGCGTATCTTAGCATCTGATGATGAAGTACTTATCAAACTCTATCAAGACTGGCAGAGCAAACGAACGCTACTTGCGGATATCTATCAATTATCTATAGAAGAGAAACAGAAAAAAGAAATTAATGAACAAGTACTACAAGAAGAAGTAGAGCTGATAGAAAAACAATTATCCCAAAAATCTCAACGCTTTGCTACAAGCTTAGACTGCAAAAGATACTCTTGGAAAGATATCCAACAACAACTCAAAAAGGATGAAGCAGCCATTGAGATAATTAAAGTGTATGAATCTGACTCTATCTATTATATGGCTCTCATCATCACTCCCCAAACTAAAAAAGCTCCTAATATCATCATCTTACAAAATGGAAATGAACTAGAAGGAAAATACAATAAATACTATCACAATAGTATCAAAGCCAATAAGGAAGATAAATACAGCTATCAGCAATACTGGGCAAGCATTCAAAGCCAGCTAAAGGGAATCAAAAAAGTCTATCTCTCACCTGATGGAGTTTATAACCAAATCAATCTACTTACACTCCAAAACCCTGAATCTAAGCAGTATCTCGCAGATATAATAGATATACAGGTACTCAATAATACCAAGGAGCTAGTTACACCCAAAAAACCAACCCGAAGTATCAAAGAAGGTATTTTGATTGGCTTTCCTAATTATAATGATGATTCCATTGAATCAGACACTCTAGATAAGAAAAAAGAACGAATCTTAGAAGCCGCACCTCTTCTCGCTCTAGGGCAAGATACTACGCTCAGGTTCTTTGATGGACAAAATATCAGCCCACTACCAGGTACAAAAATAGAAGTACAGAACCTTGAGAATATTTTCAAAAACGCTCAGATTGAGGTGAAGACATACTTAGAAGAAAAAGCTACCGAAAAGGCGATCAAGCAATTAGAAAACCCTTATATACTACACATAGCTACCCACGGATTCTTCTTACAGAATATAACTCAAAGTGGTAGATTTATGGGAATAGAAGATGCGAAATTTACCGAAAACCCCCTTTTACGCTCTGGGCTATTACTCTCAGGTGCAAAACAAGCCATGTCAGAAGGAGGTGATGGAGTTTTGACAGCTTACGAGGCGATGAGTCTTAATCTAGACGATACAGAGCTAGTAGTGTTGTCTGCCTGTGAGACAGGCTTGGGCGAAATCGTAAATGGAGAGGGAGTTTATGGACTTAAAAGGGCTTTTATGGTAGCAGGGGCTAAAACTATCCTAATGTCTCTCTGGACGGTGTCTGATGCTGCTACTCAAGAGTTAATGACACTTTTCTATCAAAACTGGATTACAGAAAAACAGCCCAAAAGAGAAGCCTTCAAGAATGCTCAAAAAGAACTACGCAAGAAATATCCTGAACCTAATTATTGGGGAGCTTTTGTGATGATTGGAGAGTAAGTGAGTGATGAGTGATGAGTTTGTAATAACTTGATAATGAGTGTTTTACTTAAACTAAATGAACACTTTATTTAGAAAGTGTTCATTTAGTGATATCTAGTTTAGAGATACTTTGAAGATGAATCTTGAAGATTTTGGATTTTATAATAAAACGATGTTCACTCCAAAATTAATGACCAAACCTAATAAGCTACCTAGCCAAACTTGCACAGGGGTATGTGCTTTGAGGTAAAGTCTCGCACTCATGAGCATTCCTAGCAAAATAAAACTGACCAAAATAGGAGTAAAAAGACTAAGTTCTGCATATTTAAGGTAAATCGCTATCAAAACACCTAGTACACCACCCATACCTGTGCTGTGTGCACTTATCTTCCAGAAATAGGTAATGAGTGTAACGAGTGCAATAGAAAGGGCTATCCCTCCTACTACTATGGAGAGAATCGGCAAGCGGTCAAAGCCATTGCCAAAACCCAACAAATAAGTTACTCCCGAGTAGAAGATTGTAATCAGTAAGAAAGGCATGAGCCGTTCTTCTCTCCCTTCCATAGTCAAGCTCTTGAAAATACCCGTAGTATAAAATATCAGGATAAGACACAAAGGCATCAATAAGGTAAGCATGGATATGACAAGCAAAAGCTTAAGGCTGTACTTCTCAGGAACAGGCAATAAGCCAATGGGAGTGATAAATAATATCAATCCAAAAGCCAAAGTGGGCAGCATCAATGGATGCAATAAATAAGATATAAACTGTGCAAACCACCAAATCTTCGTTTTTGACGGTTTGGTGGTCTTAATTACTTTAATTTCTTCCAACTCAAAGTTCTTTACGCAAACGAGCCACAGGAATACCGAGCTGTTCACGGTATTTGGCTACTGTTCTTCTTGCTATTCTATAATTTTTCGCCTTGAGCATTTTTTCTAGTTTATCATCAGAGAGTGGCTTGCGTTTATCTTCGTTTTCCACCATTTCTCTAAGCATGTATTTTACTTCACGGCTACTCACATCTTCTCCCGAATCGGTAGAAATACCTTCAGAGAAAAAATATTTTAAAGGAAAAATACCAAACTCTGTCTGAATAGACTTGCTATTGGCTACTCTTGATATTGTAGAAATATCCATGCCAATTTTATCAGCAATGTCTTTTAAAATCATGGGTCTGAATTTACTCTCATCTCCTTCTAAGAAAAAATCAAACTGATACTCTATAATAGCATTCATAGTACGAAGCAAAGTCTGTTGTCTTTGTTTGATAGCATCTATAAACCACTTGGCAGCATCTAATT
The DNA here is from genome assembly GCA_038248005.1 of Cytophagales bacterium. Classification (GTDB taxonomy): domain Bacteria; phylum Bacteroidota; class Bacteroidia; order Cytophagales; family Microscillaceae; genus JAABSX01. The sequence goes on from JBBRUH010000152.1 coordinate 6,767, forward strand.
TTTGCTTTACAAAAGTAATAGTTTCACGCGTTTGTTTATCTTTTTTATCACTTTTGCTGTAAGCGTCCAGCATATCTGCATAGGCAGGACTTATCTTTAACTCTGGTGCATTGCGTGAGTTGAGAGAAAGTTCAAGTTTATTATTGGCATTTTTAAGAATAAAATCAGGGATAATATATTGATTCCGCCCATAATCTGAGATATAATCTCCTGGTTTGGGATTAAGCTTAGTGATGATACTAATTACATCTTTAAGTTTTTCTTCATCTATGCCCAGTTTTTTCTGGATTTTATCATAGTGTTTTTTTGTAAACTCCTCAAAACTAAACTCCATGAGTTTAATTGCTAGTTTATTATCGGGATTATTGTCATTTCGGCGGCGAAGCTGCATCAAAAGACATTCTTTCAAATCACGAGCTCCGATACCTGGTGGGTCAAAGTATTGAATCTTTGCTAAGAGGTCTTCTACTTCTTCATTAGTAGTTTCGATATTTCTTGAGAATGCCAAATCATTGACAATTGCTTCTGTAGAGCGGCGAATGTATCCATCATTATCAATGCTTCCGATGAGTTGCCTAGCGATTTCGTCTTGTCTATCATCTAAGCCTAAGAAGCCCAATTGAGACAGAAGCGAATCAGTCAATGTAGCCATCATAGGCAGAGGCATTTCTCTTTCTTCTTCTTTGATGTTACCGTCACCTTGCATTTTGTAGCCGCTGATGTCTTCATCTTGCAGATAATCGTCAATGCTTATATCATCATCTTTATCATCTGGGCCATCATCAAAATCATCTGCATCATCATCAGATGTTGATTCTTCTTTATCACGCCCTTCATCTAGGGCGGGGTTAATCTCCAATTCTTCTTCTATGCGGCTGTGTAATTCGGCCGTAGGGATTTGCAACAATTTTATAAACTGAATTTGTTGCGGAGATAGTTTTTGTTGGAGAACTTGATTTAATCCGAGTTTTTGCATATTCACAAACGAGATTTACTTAATTCAAATCTATATAATTTTTGAGAATATTCATAACAAAAAATCAAAATGGTATAATTATTGACCTTTTTTTTATTCGATTTCTTTTTTCTAAAAAAAAATAACTCTTTGTTTTATCCAATTTTTACTCTTCTTCTGAACTCTGAATAAACAGCTTATCTTCATTTTTAAGAGTTCTTAAACTAGGTATTTTTACAATAAAAAGAGTTCCTTCTCCAAATTTAGAGTTTACACTTACCTCACCTTTGATTACTTCTATAGTTTCTCTAACTATGTATAATCCTAATCCTGAACCTTTATTTTGTGTATTGGCTTTATAAAACATTTCGAAAATATTATCTATGTAAGCGGCTTCTATTCCTTGTCCGTTATCACTTACCTCTATGATAGCCTCTCTTTCAGAGACTTCTACCTTCACATGTACAAAAGAAGATTCTTGGTATGGGTTTGCATATTTGACGGCATTAGACACTAAATTATTTAGTATCACTTCTAAACGAAATACATCTGTATAAAAAGGGTGATTTTGTGAGATAGAAGAAGTCTTATTCATAGACAATGCTGGGTCTAAATAATCTATGCTTGCAAATACTTGTGTAATAAGCTCTTCAAAGTTAATTTTTTCAGCTTTGATTTTTAATCGAGTATTGCGTGAATAATCCACAATCTGACGAATAAAATTATCCATTCTGTTTACACTCTTTATCATTAGCCCAAAATACTGCTTTTGTATGGCTTCATCCTCTTCATCTTGTAAGATTTGGATAAGCCCCAGAATAGAGGTTAGAGGAGCTCTTAGGTCATGTGAAGCACTATAAACAAATTTATCTAGTTCTTTATTGCTTTTTTGGAGTGATTCATTTTTAGTCAGTAGCTCTTCTTCTGCTTCTTTAAGCTTAGATATATTTCTAATGACACCATCAAAAAACACTTCTCCTTTTTCATCTACATAACGAGTGCTGCTAATCAGTGCCCAAAACTCTGTTCCATCTTTTTTCTTGAGTCGTACTTCTTGATTTTGGTATGCCACTTCTTTTTCTAAAACCTTAAGTAGCTCCATACGAACATTTGGATCTACATAATAAGTAATTGCTCGGTTTTGAAGTACTTCTTCTAAGCTATAGCCAAATAGTTCTGCAAAAGCTTTATTGGCATATACTACCTTATTATTATTGCTCCTATAGATTCCCTCGCTGATATGTTGATTGATAGAAGCCAACAGTTCTTGGCTTTCTTGAAGGGCTTTTTCTGCTTGATGTTGCTCTGTGATATTATTCAGAAAGACGGTTAGTCCAGTAGTTTTACCATCTGTTTGAATGGGAAAAATTTTTACCAAAAAATCTAACTTTATACCTCCCTTATTATGATGTTCTATATAGAGTTTTGGCTGTCCACTTTTTAGAACAAGGTTGTATCTCTCTGCCCATATAGTTTTGTCTTTGGAGGAAAGATAAGAGAGTGCATTTTCACCGATTTTAGGTTTTTTCTCTGCTATATATTTATACAGTTGTTCAGCAGTATAGTTGATATCCATAAGCAAAAAGTCATGACTCACCAGCCATATTGCACTATCATTGTTATCTAATATAGCACGTAGATTTGCATTGGTCTGGGCGAGTGACTCTGTCTTTTGAACAAGCTCGGTAATATCTTTAGAGAAAATGGCTGCCCCAATTACTTCTTCTTTTTCATTAAAGATAGGATTAATTGATATTTCTTGTATGATTAAAGTACCATCAAGTTCTATTTTTTCTACTTTTCTGACGGCTTCACCTTGCCATACTTTTTCTAAAAGAGAACCAAAAATACTTCTGAGATATTCTGGCATTTTATCAAAGAAATTTTGCCCTATCTCTATCTCTGAGTTATATATGTTTTTTGAGCGTTGTATTGTAGATGTATTGGCTACCAAAAAAACACCTTCTCTATCAATAGAATAAATCACATCATTGGTACTTTCTATGACTGATTTTAGCTGATTTGTACTGGTAGATAAATGTTGTGTACGTCTGTTAATTTCCTTTTCGAGTTCTTCATTTTTGTTTTTTAGAATCATTTGTTTTTCTTGCTCTTCGGTGATTAAACGCCTAGCAAGGTTTCGAATCTCTACTGCAAAGCCTACCGATAAAATCATCATTTGCCCGATATAGCCAAGATAAATGACCGATACAAAAGTATTATTAGATATAGTGGGGATAGCCTTCCATAAGAAGAATAATATCACCAGAATAAAAATACTAAAAAACAAGAATCCTCCGAAAAAATAACTTGCTCTGACTGGATAAAACTTTCTGGCTTTGTAACTTACGAGTAATATAATACAAAAAGAAAAAAATATAGCATAAGGTAAGAACCATAATGCCCAATCAGAACGATAAAAGTAAACCCCTAAAATAGAGAGTGTGAAAACCAAAAATACTTTAGTAACTTTATCATAAAAAGGTAAATACTGATATGTCTTAACATAGGAGCGAAGTGCAATGTGAGAGAAGATAATAACGCCTAATAAAATGGGCATCTCTGGTCTAAAATTCGTCAATGGGTAGATAAAATAAAAATAGGTGCCTGTCAATCCATCAAAGAATCCAGTTGCAAGTCCAAACAAAAAATGATATATCAAAAGATATATAAAGGCTATCTCTTGGGTATAAATAAAAAGTAATCCATGATAAATCAATAAAAGAAACACTATTCCATAGAATAAACCTAAGAAGACATACTCAATGCTATGCCCTTGTAAATATTCATTCATTGGTATTAGACCTGCCTTAGTAGATAAAAAATTAAGAGAATAAAACCTTACTAAAATAAGCTGAGAACTCTCTGCTGGCAATTCCACAATAAATGCTGGGCTAAGAATACCCAACGAGCGTTTATTAGGATGTATCGATGTTCCATCAGAATCATGTCTAATAAGTTTATTTTGCGTATCTAATTGAAAAAAATCTAACTGATAGATATTAGGATCATCTACCACTAAGGTATGTCTGATAGTTTGTTTACTTGGGTTGTGTATCTTCATCAAGAACCAGTGTGCAGATTTGCTAAGCTGAACAAAAGATAACTCAGAAGGAGTGATTATAAATTTATCTTGCTTATATAGTTTAATGACTTGCTGCCAGTCTAAACCATGAGATTTATCTTCATAATAAACCCAATTATCTTGTAAATTACTTATAGATTTATCAGGAGTAAGTGTAATGGAGTCTTGTGCTGCTATACCTAAACTCCAAAAAAAACAAAAAAGGAAAATACCTTTTTTAACCATTTTTAATTTAATACTTTGTGAAAATAATTTTATATAAATGTAAACATATATAGAGGAAACCACCATCAATAAAACAATCAAAATTACATTGTAGTATATTAATAAAGATAGATTTATGGCATCAAAAAATCAAACTAAATTACTTTTGCCAAGCTAAATATATTATTTTAACTTGGCAAAAGTAATTTATTTATCTTGGCTTGAGATATGATCAGATAATAAATGATTGTCTATATTCTCTCCACAATGTGGACATTTAAAAACATCTTCTTTATTTTCTGACTTTTCTACAATTTTATCTTCTTTTTTAAACCCCTCTAGGCGTGTTAAAAATGCTGCACTAATAATGCCAGTGGGCAATGCTACAATTCCTATTCCTAAT
>JBBRUH010000153.1:0-11382 GCA_038248005.1 Cytophagales bacterium
ATTGCATATCTTATATTTCATATCTTATATCCTATATTTCATATTGCATATCTTATATTCTATATTGCATATCTTATATTCTATATTGCATATCTTATATCCTATATTTCATATCTTATATTCTATATTGCATATTTTATATTCTATATTTCATATCTTATATCCTATATTGCATATCCTATATCCTATATCCTATATCCTATATTTTGCATGTAATACTCCTTTGTCATGCTGCAGGAAAATTATTGGAATTCTTTGATGTCGATATAATCAACCTTGATTAAAGTTTCGTGTAGATGGTTAAAATCTTTATCAGTTGTGATGAGTGTTCCTTGGGCAATCATAGCTGATGCTGCAATCCATAAATCATTTTTGCCCATATTGCGTGCGGACATTCCTACAGGCAGAGGTTTATCTTTGAGTTTGCCTTAGCTGTAAGCATCTAAAGTACCATAAGCACTAATAATTTCTTTATTATCTAAATTTATCACTTCAGCTTTACTAAGAATTTCGATAATTTGTTTTGCTTTTTTAGAACCCTATTGATTTTGTCGAACAATAGAGTCAATTTCACCCAAACTCACAATACAAATGGAAAAAGTATGAGCAGAATCCTCAGAAAAAACATCTTTAAAGAAAGTACTAAACTTTGAGTTTTTAACCATTAAAATTGGTATGTTGGTATCTAATATATAATTCATGGAGTAAGCATATTTAAAAGGTCTTCTAATGTTTCATTTTCGTCATCTTCCCAAACACCACCTAACTCTTCTAGTACATCAAATAAACCTTTTGAGCTATAATCGTCTAGAGATGTCAGATTAGGCTTTTCATTTAAGTCTTCATATTTCACTATTCCGATACCTTCTTTTAAACCCAAACCCTCATACAATATACTGGTGTCTTGTATTCCATTCTCACCATAGGTAAATGGAGAATCTTCTTCGCTTTCCTCATTTTCATAAAGAGATGCATCAGTTTCAGAAGTTGTCAAATCTTCTAAATCTAGTTCTTGTTCCGTTTCTATGTACTCAATACCCAAACGCTTGACCAAATCTAAGATTAACCTTAAATCCAATGTATCTTCTGATTTTAAAATGATTGTTTTCATATTGTTATGCTGTTAAATTAAAATCTTTCTCAAATATACAGTTTTTAGCTGAATTATAAAATGGGAAACATTGTTTTTTAGAGACATTTATGATGAGTGATTTTACTTAATAACTCCACACTAAATTTACTGTGTATTCAGTAAAAAGCAAAAGTCTTTTTCATACGCAATAATGCCCGCTTGGGTCATCACCAAGTTGCTTTCTGTGCTGAGTAAGCTACAATCCATCTCTGCAATCACTGCAAAATCTTCACTATTGCGTACTTTCAGACAATCATCTGCAGGCTCAAAGATGAGTCCTTTTTGTGCGGTTTGTGCTTTGTAGGCAAATGAGTTAAGTCCTATATTTCCCTCATTGCTAAGTTTGAGCTGTAGATTATCTATCTTAAAATAAGTATGTTTTAGGCTAGTTTCGCCAGCAAGTTGTTCTTCATAGACTGCCAAGCCTACATTGCCTATAATCCGTACTGCTTTGAGCAAGCGAGGAGAACGCACCGAAGAAATCGTATGTCCAGAGGCATAGAACACATATTGAACTCCTCCAACATTCTGAATCAAGCCATTAAAGACATCAAAACCTGCCGTAAACACAGGCGTTTGTTCTATATGTATTTGATTACCAATTACTTGGTCAAGGTGTAGGTAACGCATATAACCCTCATCTAGCACCACCAAAATACTCCCTACCATAAAATACTGAGCTTCCGAAGTCGCTTTAAAATTACTGATTGGCAAAAATTGCTCTCCTTCTTGTCTTACCAAAAGCTGTGATTCTTTGAGTATAAAAAAGTGTTTATTTCCTATAAAAAACTGAATATCATTCCCTTCAAACAGAGAGTTGGGTGATTTTGGATAGGCTTTTTTAAGGGTAGTATAGCCTTGATTACTCACATCATATAATAATACTTGTTGATTGGTAGCGATGTAACCCAGACTAGCCGAAAAGCCAGCTTTCTGTATAAACTCTCCTGCTCTGAGCTGATAGATTTCTTGGTATTTGAGATTGGTCTTGATAAGCGTAGTAGGCGTTTTGATAGGACGAGTTACCGTTTGGATTACTTGGTCAATCGAAACCAAAAAACGCTCTCCTTCTAAAAAAATACGCCCAAATTGTTTTTGTAAATAATCGTTTTGAAGGGGAGTATAGCATTTAGGAATGATAAGATTAGGGTCATTGGCAAATACAGGTATTTTACGAATCATCCGCTCCGACATTGCTTTGTGCAGTTTATGGATGCCTTTGAAAGGATGTAGATGCGTAAACAAACTAAATATCAAAATGGAGAGGGCAAAGTAATCACTCTTTTCAGATACTACACCTTGAAAAAGATAATCTCTAATCTCATCTAGCAACATTCCCCAGTGAGAATGCACAGGCGTTTCGTAAGAATCTACATCTAAAAATTTAACTTCGCCCTGCACATTTGCCATTACATTGAGTCCACTGAGATCACCAATGATAATGTTTTTTTGATGTGCTGACTGCACTGCTTGGATAAGTCTGCGAGCAATCAGCGTTTTGCGGTTATTGTCTATCTGGTGAGTTGCACAAAAATTCTTATTAAAAAAAGCCGACAAAGGCAAGAAATCAGGCGGAAGATATTCCATGGTAAATCCTAAAATGTGAGTATTTTTCTTTTTATCAAAAATAAGCTCTACGGGTTTCACGAAAAAAGAAGTTTCCAAAACACTCAGGGCATCTTTTTGAGCCTTGCTCATGTGCTGATAATTAGGGTCAAGGTAAATCTTGGCTACATGCTGTGGCAGTTCGGGGATGGTAAGAATTTTCCCTTCTCCTCCTCGTTTTATTTCGTGCTTGTCTTCAAGAGTAATCGTAGTTCCGTTTTCGGTGATGGCTTTCATATTTTGAGAAGAATTTAGGTCTAATGTATCTTCATTTTTTTACGGAAAAAAGAACAAAGAAGGGCAAGATACCTTTAAAATAAATTTGGGTGAGGGGTTTTATGGGCTTTTGTGTAGTAACTTAACTTGAACTCGGGATTATCTTTTAGATAAAACTAGACTCCAACTCTCGATTTAAACTATTTTTAAAATAGCATTTTTATTCTGTAGGAATACAATGTTTATAGAAAATAATAAGGTGGTGCTGTACGACCCCGATTGGGGTCGTACTAGCTATCTTGATTTTATTTCTATAAACGTGAGATGCCTTTGGCATAATTTTGTATAATATTCATCTCCTTGTTCATATAGAAATTTAACCTTGACGATGGTATATACGGAGATGTTTCCAATAACTTATTTAATCTCGAGTTCATGTTAGCTTATTCAAACCAAAAGCAACATCGAAAGTATATTGCTTATTAAATCCTAAAATAGCATATTTGCATAAATTCAATGGATGAAACAAACAGTAAAATGAAACCTACATTTCCAATCTTACACACGGAGCGACTTTTATTGAGGCAATTTGCAGAAGATGACCTTGAAAATGTATTTAAAGGACTTTCGCATCCTGAGATTATCAAATATTACGGTATTAGCTACCAAACCTTAGAAGAGTCAGAAGAGCAATTAAAGTTTTATAAGGAACTAGAAGAAAGTAAAACAGGGCTTTATTGGGCGATTTGCTCGGCAGATAATCAGACTTTTATGGGTGCTGGTGGATTCAATAATCTTTCGCAAGAGCATAAAAAAGCTGAAGTTGGTTTTTGGTTATTGACTGATTTTTGGAGAAAAGGGATTATGTCAGAAGCAATGCCTGTTATTTGTCAATATGCTTTTGATATTTTGGGACTACATAGAATGGACGGTTTTGTGGAAACAGAAAACACAGCTTGCAAACGAGCCATGGAAAAACTTGGCTTTCAACATGAAGGATCTATGATAGACTGTGAAATAAAACGTGGAAGATTTATTAGCCTAGATATTTATGCAAAGTTGAATAGGTAAGTAGATGACCATAATTAGTTTGCGTTTTGACCTTCTCGTAAAGAGCTGATTGTCAGGATTTCACTAAGATAACCCATCACTTAATACACCATTATCAAGGTATTATTTCCATTGACAAGGTGAAACTAGCAATGTTGATTTGTGAAATATTATTTCTCATACCTCCTCTTTCTCAAAAAGAAGAAAATAAATCCAAATAAAACCATCAACAAAATAGGAACAGTTAGATTTAAGACCTGCCAATACACTCTTTCATCTTGAAGTTTGATTTTGTCAAGTGGGCGAAGCGTAATTTCCTTGTTTTTCGAAGCCATAATTCCTTGCTCGTCTATCATAAAATCTATGGCATTGATGAGAAAATCAGCATTAGAATAGGTCGTTTGTCTAAACATGTCCAAACCTAGAGGAACAGGCTCACCCTCTCTATTGATGTCATTGCGGAGGATATCACCATCTGCACACACCAAAATCTTGGTGTCAGGACTTAAAGCCACAAAGCCTTTGCGTTTGCTAAAACTTTTAGATTTATAAATAGAGCTAAAAGAGCCTTCTAAAAGATATGCAACAGGTAAAGGTCCTTGGTTAAATAATTTTGGGTCTGGAGGTGTGCGTTCCTCTTCATAACGAACCTCCACAGGCGTAGCAATAGTACGAGAATATTGAGAAGAATACATCAAAGGCGTTTTGCGAATCCCCACTGCTTTGACGGTATCTATGGTGCTAATGAATTTACTCTGTATAGGGCCTAAATTTTTGACAATGGGATGCTTTCCAAAGGTATTGAGCAAAGGATAATACATCCAAGGCAAAGGCTGGATATTGGGGCGATTATCAGCAATGTTGCCAATTACAATCGGAATTGTTCCAGCATTGAGGTCTTTGATAAGGTTGGGATTAAGACGAACCCCATATTTAAAGAACATATCCAATAGATTATGCTCCACAGGGAAGGTAAATGAGCCTTTGTCACGCAAAACGCTATCCATATAGACACCTACCACATCTACAAAAAACAAGGCTTTGCCACCATTCATAATATACTGGTCTATTTTGTATTTTTCTTCTTCGTTAAAAGCTGAATCGGGCTTAGCGATGATGATGGCATCTACACCTTCTTTAATTTTATCATCCAAAGGAAGAGGAATCTTGACCACGTCATAAAACTCTTGTAGGCGAGTAATGATGGTCGCCATCTGTATATTTTCTAGTTCTCCATGTCCTTCTATAAAACCAACTCGTTTTTTTTCGGTATTGGTCAGTTTACGAATGGCAGACATCAAATTAAACTCTACATTTTCTACAGATTGATTGATAATTTGCTCAGGACGAGGTGCACCTTGAGTTTTTTGGTCTATGACTTTAAAGAGCATGGCAGTTGTTTCGAAGCTTTGCCCTGATTTTTTATCAAAATAGGTAATGCTTGCCCCAGGAAAGATGAGTTTTTCGACACGCTGACCGTTTTCTTTTGCGAAGATATTGGTAGGTTGTATTCCTCGATTCATCAGTTCTTGAAAAAACTCATTTTGTTCTTTGTCATTTTTGCCTGCAGCTGGGTCTATGAAGCGATAAGTCAGGTTTTTACCTGCAAATACTTTAAACTCGTCAAGAGTTTCACGGATGGCTTTTTGTAATCTTTGAAAATCTGGTGGGAAAGTCCCTTCTAAATAGACTTTAATGACTATCTCATCTTCTAAGTTTTTGAGGATATTTTTGGTAGCAGGAGTAAGGCTATAGCGTTGTTCTTCGGTAAGATCTATCCTAAAAAAATATTGGGTTGCCACGATATTAATCACCAATAAGGCTATCAAACCGAGAAAAAGTTGAGTTAAATGCTTTCGCTTCATAAAATTTTGATGACTGAATTAAAAGTAAACAAGCAAAGAAAAATATTAATTATCAGTTATTACTATATTTTATAACACCGTTTAAGCGAAGACGCTTGAACGAGTTAAATACTGCTGCAAACATCTTTTATTGCAATTAGACAGATAAAATCGCAACAATGTTTAATAAGTAGATGGTCAAAATTAGTTTACAATTTAACTTGTTATAAAGAGCTGATTATCATAGTTTTACTAAGATAACTCATCACTCATCATTTATAACTCATCACTTAATCTATAAAATAGACAAACAAAAATACAGTAGTATTGGATAGAAAGCCACAAATTTAAGAAATTTATTGAAGATAGGCTATAATAGTAGCTAAGGAGATTAAATTGAGGTGATTTCTTTGATGGTGAGGTGAAGATTTTTATGCCTATTACTACCTAAAACTTTAATCCAATCACGAGCATATCATCTGTTTGTCTTCGTTCGCCTTGCCAGTCTGTGATGGTATCAGAGATAATTTGCCGCTGCTCTTCCAGAGGTAGTAGATGTATTTTGAGGAGCAATTCTCTAAAACGTTTAGAGCTAAATTTACGGTCTTGCTCGCCTCCAAATTGGTCTTGCACTCCATCCGAAAACATATAAAAGACATCTCCTTGCTCAAACTCAATGGTCTGTGAAAAAAACTCTTTTTGCTTAATTTGAGCACCTCCAATCGGGTAAATAGAACCCTTAACTTGAAACAATTCACCTTTTCTGATGTAATAAAGAGGGTTTTTTGCTCCCGCAAATTCTAAAGTCTGACTGTTATCATCTATCACTATCAATGACATATCCATTCCATCTCTTGACTGACCATCTTCTTGCTTGAGATACTCTTTGATATTTCTGTCTAGTTTATCCAAAATCAAATGAGCTCTGGTGATTTTATCTTCTAGCACGATGGTATTGAGCAAGTCATTGCCTATCACTGTCATAAAAGCCCCAGGTACTCCATGCCCTGTGCAATCTATAGCAGCTATCATGGTTTTGACCTCATTAAAACCAGAAAAAATAGAAGTCTTACCTTCTCTTGCTGTGCTTGCTTTCATAAAAATAGGCTCAGGAACAGTCTCTGCAAACCAATAGAAATCACCACTTACAATGTCACGGGGTTTAGAGAAAATGAAGAAATCTTCAAAATAACTTCCCATTTCTTGGTGAGTAGGCAAAATAGCACTTTGGATGCGGCGAGCATAACGAATACTATCTGATATTTTGCGAAAAGAGTTTTCAATTTGAGCATTTTTTTCTTCTAGTTCTTGTAGAATCCTTGCCTTCTCAAAGGCTGATACAGCGTGTTCTCTAAAACGGATGAGTTTGTCAATATCCTTCTGCTCAATATTTTGAAACTTATACAGACTATCAAAAAATATCAAGCCTTCTAGCTGATTATCCAGTACGATTTGCATTGCAAGGGAGGATTGAGGAGCATAATTAGGAGCAAAAGTCTGTCCCTTGAGTAGCTCAGTAGGCAGGCTGTAAAGTCCTTTGGCTAGTTGCTCTCCTCTATCACAATAATCATTGAGCAGTGATTCTTGAAATCTTTTATCCCTGAAAATGCTTTCATCATAGCCTTGGGTAGCTACTAAGCCAAAGGTATTACATTCTTTTTCTCTTAACAAGAAAAAACTTTGATTGGATTGCGAGAACAGACGCAAGCCTTGCTCAAGGAGTGCATGCAATACTTTTTCAAATTTTACTTCTTGGTTGATAGTTTGGATGATTTGATTAATCGTTTCTAATTCACCTGCTTGTTGTGTGATTTCTTCATACTGAGTCTGAATCTTTTGAGTCCGTTCATACACGCTGCGTTCTAGTGCTTTTTTGCTTTGCTCTAAGGCTCTTATTCTCCAATAATAAATCAAAAACGCTGTCAGCACTACTGTCAAAAACACCAATACATAAAAAATCCAAGTCTGATAGAAGAAAGGAGCAATGTAAAACTCTATGCTTGCACCTTTCTCATTCCATATCCCGTCATTGTTGGCAGCTTGCACTTCAAAACGATAATTGCCAGGAGGAAGGTTGGTATAATACACTTCCCTTTTGTTACCAGTTTCTGTCCATTCTTCTCTGTAGCTATTGCCTAGAAGTCTGTAGCGATATTGCACACGGTTAGGAGCTAGAAAACTCAATGCAGCAAAGTCAATTTCGATTTGGTTGCTTCCTGCTTTGAGTTCTATATTTTTCCCATAAAGATATTCTTGGTTATCTGCCGATAGCCTTTTGATGACTACTGAGGGTGTAATATAGTTTACTTTAATCTGTTCAGGATTGATGACAGAAACACCCTCTGTGGTAGGATACCATAAATTTCCTACTTGGTCTTTAAGCACTGTAGGCTGTGCTGAGGCGGCACAATCACTACTTTTCATTCCTTCCTCTTCTTGATAAAGGGTATATTGAAGAAGAGTAGTTGATTTTTTGCCTTGTTGCTTGGCATCTGCAAAATCATTCAATGCTTTTTTCACTATCCAAAAAACACCATTGTTGGAGCTAAACCATATCCGACCTTGATTGTCTTCTGTTAGGCTATGAATGTCATCATTGGCAAGACCTTCACGAGCAAATATACTCACGACCTCACCTTCTTTAATGCGTGAAAGCCCACCTTTAGTACCTACCCAGATAGTGCCTGCTTTGTCTTCATAGATAGTAAATACCAAATCATTGGCAAGTCCATTGCGTTGTCTATAGATAATAATAGTTTGGTCTGCACGGATACAACTTACACCACCCTCTGTCCCTACCCATAGGTTTCCTTTGCTATCTTCTTGAATACAAGTAATAGAATTATCGGAAAGACCTAATTGGTGTGTATAATTAGAGAATTTTCCATCCTCAAATTTGCTTAAACCTGTCTTAGTACCTATCCACATCAGCCCAGATTTATCTCTAAATATAGCTCTGACAATATCGCCTGCAAGCCCGTCCTCAATAGTGTATTTTCGAATAGGTGGATTTTCAGCATCTTTGCTTAGTTCTAAGATATTGATTCCATTACCATAAGTAGCTATCCATAAATCTCCTTTGGCATCTTGTCCTATTGAGCGGATATAGTTGCTAGAAAGTCCTTTGCTCTTGTCATAAGTTTGTATAAACTTTCCTTCTCTAAATCGGCTTACACCTCCACTAGTAGTTCCCATCCATATATCTTGATTTTCAGATTGATACAAGCAGTTTACCACATTATCAGTGAGTCCTTCTTGAGTAGTGTAGTTGGTGAATTTGCCATCTCTCAGTCTGTTAAGTCCTCCCCTATTGAGTCCAATCCAAAGGCTACCTTCATTGTCTTCAAAAATATCTGCGATGCTATTAGAAGTAAGTCCTTCTCGGATAGTAAAATGCGAAAAAGTAAATTTTTCTTTTTTTCTTTCTTTCTCTGTAATCCTACTTAAGCCTCCGTTTGTACCTATCCACAGACTTTGTCTTGAGTCTAGGTAAAGTTTGGTAATATAATCATCATTTAACTTATCTGAGACTCGATAGATTTCATACGTATTATCTTTTTTATCATATCTCACCAATCCACTTTGAGTGCCTATCCATAGGTTATCTTGCTTGTCTTCGGCTACAGAAGTGATATATTTATTGAGAAATAGGATTCTTTTTCTGCCATAATCTTCAAATTTCCCCTTACGATAAGTGCTAATCCCTCTAGATGTTCCTATCCAAAGTGTGCTGTCTTTGCCCAAAAACAAAGTAGTAATATCTTTTGAAGAGAGTCCATCACTAGTAGAATAACTTTTAAATTTCCCGTTCATCCATTTGCAGAGTCCTTTGGGAGTTCCTATCCATATTTCACCTTCGGCATCTTGGGCGACACTTGTGATGGTATTATCAGGAAGACCATCTGAGAGAGAATAATTTTTAAATTCACCTTGTTGATAGCAGATTAGTCCGCCATTGTTAGTACCTATCCAAAGTCTTTTTTGCGTATCTTCATAGATACTTAAGATGCCACTCGTCTTAAACTGAGGTACATTGGTAGTATTATAGGTTTTGAATTTGATTCCGTCAAAGCGTGCCAAACCTTCGGAGGTAGCCAACCAAATAAATCCGTCTGAACTTTGAGTAATCACAATGACACTATTCTGGGGAAGTCCATCATTTTTTTTCCAGATATCACATTGATATTGAGAAATAGCTTTTTCAGGAGATAATCCTAGACGAGTTTCTTCGGTGAGTTTGCGGGTATATTGAGATTTTTGTGCAAGCATAATTGCTGGCACAAGTAAAAGATACGTGGTCAATACCAAAACTACTGATACATTTAATCTCATAAATAGAACTTCATTCTTTGACAAAAAAAACAAACCAATATGATTTACTTATCTTCGAAAAAGATGAATAAGTTTTTTGGTTAATCTGGTAAAATTTAAAATGTGTATTTGTAATTTAGCATTAGAAGAAAAGTATATTCAAAAATAAGATAAATCTCCAAAAATGATGCAAGAAAATGTTAATTTTCAGAAATATAAAATATTTGATAGCTGGGAAGATGCCCAAAAGCAAGTAAAACACAGACAAATGTATGCCCACAGAATAGGATTCAAGAAGATATTGATTGCAAATACCTCAGAAGGCTTTTTTGCTTTGGAGGATGCTTGCCCCCACAAATTAGTAAAACTAAGCAGAGGCTTATTATTAAATGATTTGGAAGTAGAATGCTATTGGCATAAATATAGATTTAATCTCAAAACAGGAGAAGAATGCACGGAAAAGAATATTCGCCCTGTCAAAACTTACCAACTGAGTGAGGAAGAAAATGGGATTTATTTACATCTACCTGAAGAAACAGAGCAAGACCCATTTAGCTTTTAATCTCCTTGAGAGATTTCATTAGGAAGCTCATTTTGGTCATCACCCGAAAACGGAAAGTGATTTTTAAGTTGTTCACCTGTGGTTTGGATGGCTTCTATAATACCTTCGGCAAATCTTTTTTGTGCGAATTCTGCTTGAAGATTTTCTTTGATATTTTCCCAAAAATCATCAGGTACTACTTCATTGATGCCTTCATCTGCGACGATAGAAAACTGGTGAGATTGAGCAGCTAGATAAAACAAAACTCCATTTCTAAGCTCTGTCTGGTGCATCTCAAGTTCTTGAAAAACAACTAAAGCACGCTCAAAAGCAGTCAAATCACCCGTTTTAGATTCTAAATGCACCCTAACTTCTCCTGATGTATTTTTTTCAGCTTGTCTGATGGCTTCTATCAGTGCTTTTTCTTCTTTTTGATTAAAAAATCTTTTCTTTGGGAATAGTTTCATAGTAAGAGATGAGTTATGAGTTTGATAATGAGAATATTACTCAAACTAAATGAGTACTTTATTTTGAAGAGTTTACATAGGTTCTTGGGGATCAAGTCATTTTTTTGGTTATTAAGTCAATTGGTTATCCTTCGCTAAATCAACAATAAAACAATAAAACAATAAAACGATAAAACCATTCAACAGTAAAACGATAAAACCATTCAACAGTAAAAC
>JBBRUH010000154.1:0-11321 GCA_038248005.1 Cytophagales bacterium
TAAGTATGAGCCATAATCATTGTGTACTTAGTCATATTACCTGCACCATCTCTAACTAAAATATTAAAGTAATTATCAGTATCGTTTGTAAGACCTGTTACATTGAAAGTCGCTATATCTTTAGTCCAATCTTTTATTTTAGTTCCGTTATTAGTGATGTCAGTTATTGTGTCTATATTGCCTGTGGCAGATTTATAAACAGAATACTCTAAATCAGCTTGAGCAGTTACAGCATCGGAAGCTTTAGTCCAACTAAGAGTAAGAGTGGTGAAGAGTAGATTAGAAACTGTTATTTCTGTAGGATAAACACTTGGTGGGGTAGTTGCACTAGAAGTATTTTTAAACATCTTCTCAAAAGTTACTGAAAGTCCTTCTAGCCTGTGGTAGTTAAAAGCATTACATAAAAATGGTGTGATGTATTCAGTATTATTATAAGTAGGATAGTCTGAAAAACTATAACTGGTATCTCGGTTACTATAAATTTTATTTAATTCACCAGCTTCACTTGTTTGAACTGAATATAGAGTAAAGTCATAAAATATTCTCACAACTTGAGCGTTATCAACAGTTCCTCTGGCAACAGGTAAATATTGAGCTTCGATTGAACCGTCTTTTTTTACTTTATAGATATAGTTTTGTCCTAAGTCTAGGTTTTTAGTAGCTCGGTAGTTATTATCTACTGAAAAAACCATCACCTCACTACCAACAGAACAATTTTGCCCTGGATAATTATTTGAAAGACCAACATTTTTTCTTCCAGCTCTAATCGAGTTTAAAGTCGCAAATTTCTCTCCGTCATATCCAGCAATTACTATTTCACCTTCATATTCTTTAGCATTAGCCGAGTTTCCGACTGACCTAACGAGTATCAAAGTTCCATCGACAACTCCCATCGCTAAATAAGTGGAGTTTTTTACAATTATTCTTTTATCAAAAGCAGTGGTGCTTTTTTTATCCCAAAATAGTATACCAATATCTGCTCCACTTTGATAAGCCAAAATCATATATTCGTTTAGGAAATCCATTTTAAGAACTCCCTGTCCTAGAGTTGTTTTTATTTCAGTTCCTCCAGCTCCAGGTAATTGTTGCCAGATTCCGTTAGTATTAGCCCACCAGTAAAATTCGCCATCAAAACCTCCAATACCTCCACTCGCAGGATTTCCAGCTAAAGCACCGACAACACCTACATTTCCGTTTTCGTGGTTTATTCTATAAATATTTTTATCATCTGCTTGAACATAAACACCATCAGAACCGTAAGTAGAAGCATAGTATCTTACTCCACTTGGTAAAGGGGCGTTTTGTGTCCCACTACCATATAGGTTACGAAAAATCACATCTGAACCTGCCTTGGTGAAAATAGCTTTAATTTGTGCTTGTGAAGCATCTAATCTTTTATCACTTCCAACTATATCAGCACAAACATAACCTTCTGGAATATCTACTCCTAAATCAATAAAATCTTTGGCTGGGTATAGTCCATCTACCTTAGTCGGTAAAACATTCTTCCTTAAATAAGCAAAATTTTCATCTCGCTTGTTAGATGTCATTGACTTATTAAATTTTATTTCTTTTTTTACGTCTGACATAATTATCTGTTATTATTTCTTTCCCTTCTAATTTCACTAACTTGTGTCGCATTACGAGAATAGTGATTGTAAAATAACTGCTCTAATCTGGTTAGTTGATTTCTTAAAGACACAGCTCTGTCCTTTTTGTAGTATTCAGCTTGAATGGTGGCAGGGTCTAGCCATAATATGGGCTGGAACACGCTAGGAAGCCACACAGGGCTTGGTGGAGTCGCATTTACATAGTCTGCATCTGTAAAAGGAACAACGATACCACGAGCATATTTGACCCTTAGAGAGCCTACTCGCCCTTTCTCGATTACTATCTGTTTTTCGTCAAAAGATATATTAATATTACATTCTTTATTACACCAATAACCAAAAGTATCTTGAGCTAAAGAACACCATCTTGTATTAGCAGTGATTATAGTATCAGTTGTATACTCTAAAGAATAAAAAGGATTGTCAGGAATACTTCTAGTTAAAGTATTTAAACCATCTACGAGAGTAAAGATTTCTTGTTTAGTTTCCTTATTAGAAATTGTTTCGGTTGAACCAACTTGCATCGCCCACTCGACTAGGAATAGGTATTTACTGTTTACGTCTATGATTCTATCAGTGACAGAATATTCAGCAGGATTCAAATCTGCTTCTTTTACTATCTTGTCTACAATTTCTTTTATATTCATTTTGTTTTAATTAATTATTCTTAAACTTTATAATACCCCCCAATTTCTTGAGGGGTATTTAAAGACTAAGCTGAAACTAATTGCTTAGTGATAAGTGAAGCAACATTAGCAAAGATACCGTTCTTTCCTTTTGTTTGCGCACTCATATACCAAGTTTTTTGTAACATAGCAGCACCGTCAGTTATATCTAGGTCAGTTGAACCAGAATAAGCAACTTGTGATGTCATTTCACCCATATCTACTTCGATTTGGTCAACTCTGTATGCCATTGTCAATGCACCAGCAGTTCCGTAAATAACCTGTAGTGGATTTGAAGCAGCTGAACCCATATTTATAACAGTTACGCCATAAGGGGTTTCTACCATATTTCCACCATCAAGTCCTTTAAGAGATGATTGTGCAACAAGGGTTGAGATTTGAGAAACGATTTTGATATAAGCAGATGAACCAGCAGCTACGAAAGGCTGACCGTTCTTAGCAGAACGAACTACAGTCGCACCATCTACAGTTTGTTTCAAACCAACAGTCTGGGTATTAGTTGCAGCAACTCCGATTAAGAAGGTAGCAACTTTAGCAGCAGTTGATAAGTCCAAAGCATTGGTGTTATCAGTAGCATCAGCTAAGAAGTCAGTAACAGCGATTTCATTAGCTCGTTTCATAACAGAAGCATAAAGGTCTCCACGAATCATACCAACTAAGTCAAATTTAGCGTATGAAAGTTCTTCTTTACAATCTACTATGGCGTTACCAATAAAGCGGTCTAAAACAATCTCATCAGAAGTCACTGTAGCAGTACCTAATGGTACTTTACAAGGCTGGGTGTGAGCTTTAGCAGCTGTTAAAGAGGTGTAAGGGGATTCTACTACCTTAGCAGTAGAAACGAGCTTAGTCGCAACTGGAGAGAAGATGTTTTTGGTTTCAATCACATCTCTGAACTCCTGGATGAAAATAGCTCTCTTGGTTAGGGTTGCAGGTATAATCATTGTATTAAATATTAAACTATTAATATTATTCTTGATTAATCCCTTAGAGATAGATTTTTAAGATTACAATCCCATTTCTTTTAGATTTGCTAATGCAATATCTTTTTGAATCTTAGGGTCTGCAGGAACTTCACCACTTCTTCTATATTGTGCGATGATTTCCTTTTTACTCTTTACATATCCATCCGTGTCGTTTTCATCAATAATAATTGCAGCATTGTTTTTAGCTTTAATGGCTTCGAACTCTGCTTTGATGGCAACATTATCAATTCCGCTTTTATAATCTGTGATTATTCCAGCAGACTTGTATTTTTCAAGGATTTTAGCTTCTTCTGAACCTTCAGCAATATCTAGTTTACCAAGAGTTATCAGGTCACGAACATCAACTTCTTGTTTCCGTTCGATAGGTTTCTTGTCTTGTCTTAATTCTTCCAGTTTCTCTTTTGCTTTTTCAAGCCTTCGAGTCTGGTTAAAACGCAACTCATCAACCTCCTTCAACTTCTTTAGCTCTCTGATTTCACTTTCTAAGGCTTTAGCTTCTGCTTCAATCTCCTCGACAGATTTATCATCTTCTAATTTCTTGGATTCCTCCAATTCCTTAGCTTCTAATAATTCTCTATCGATTTTCTCTTGTTCTGTTTCCATATATTTATTCAGGAAGTTATAAGTTCTCCCAACTGTTAATTTATAAAAGGTTTCAACGTCACCAGTAAACGATTGTACTAATTATATCATACTTTAAAAGTAAAGTTAAATTATTACAAATTTTCACCCAAATTCTTTACTTCTTTGTCACGATTCTTCTCAAATTCTTCTTTTTTCTTTTGTTCGTCAGCTTCTTTTTCATTACTCTCAACCATCTCTTTAGTTTTTTTAGTAATAATATCATTTCTTAACAAACGATAGAAAGAATACAGTAATTGTTTGACTTTTTGGTCAGCCAATTCGTTGACTGCTGTTTCTATCGCATACTTATTCAAGTCTGTAACATTAGCTTCCACCAGTGATTGTGAAGAACTAATAGTCAAGCCTCTTTCTTCTGGAGTCAGGACTTGTAGTATCTTCCTAAGTAATTTAAATTTCTCTGGTGTATCAAACATCAACCTAGCCAACTCCAACTCCTCGTCAGAATAGTGGGCTTTGTCTGTGTAATCATACATAGACTCTAATTCTTTTTTTTGTATTTCGTTTAACATTTTCATCTGCCACAAGTTACGCACCCAGCTGATAACCGACCTTTAATATACTTCTCTGGGTCTTGTCTATATTTAGCTATCAAGTTTTGCATTTCCATAACTCTTATATTGCCGTAACTTTCATAAAACGATTCTGGGTTATCTCCTTTTAATAAACCAGTAGCTAAGATTTTCTTGTTAGGGTGAGCAATAGTTTTTAAAAAACAATCATCCATATCACATTTAATTTCTTTAGCGATTACTTTCTTTGCCATATTATTGTTGTTTATTAATTGCGTTTAAGGGAGCACCTGGTTGCATTGGTTCTGATTCCTTTAACTCCTTTAATAAATTATCAATTTCAATTCCACTGACACCAGAATCAAATTCAGCTTCTTTCTTGAGCAATTCTACAAAGAAAGGACTTTGGAATAGAGCAGGATTGGTAGCATAAGTTGAACGCATTTCTCTTAAAAAGGCAACTGTTTGAGCTTTTGAAACATCTTCACCAGAAATATAAGATTTGATACCCTCAACTTCTTTTCTTAATTGCTTTAATAGTTTGTCGTCTGGGATTAGTTTCTGTCCTTTAATCTTTGCCTTAGCTTCCATAGTCGCCTGTGCGAGGTCAAATTCTTCACCCTTGATAGCTTTATCAATTCTATTCATCGCTACAAGATAATCAATCACACCACCCTCAACGATTCTAATATCTCCAGCGTCTAGGTATTTTCTTAGGTTTTCATTTGAATCAAAAGCACTTAGAATATATTTGTTGATTCTTTTGTCGTAAACATTTGAGAAGAAGTTAGCTAGTTTCTTTTTAACCTCCTTGTAAACTGATGAAGCATTTTCTGTCAGTAGGTTTCCTAATACACCAGAAGTTCCTGAAGGCATTGTGTTACCTTGTAGAGCTTCGGTCATATTCAAATCAGTACCAATAGTGTTCATTATTTCGTGAATTTGATTTTGTAAGATAGCAATTTGCTTATCTCCACCTGTGTTCATAACTTCGATTGGGTTGCCTTTGTGTCCTAAGATAACACCAGTGTCTAAATCAGTAATAGTTTTACCGACATAGTTATCTCTTTCATTATCAATCTTCTTTTGGAAGGGTAGTTTTGAGGCAATCTCTAATACTCTATCAAGTCTTTCACGATTTACTTTAGACTGAACGATTTTATTAAAGACTCTTTCAATGTAGCCAACACCTAAAGCATCAGCAAAACCTTTTCGCTTTTTAACATCAAACTTAAAGTAGGAAACAATCTGGTCTTTGTTCTTAGTTGTATATTCATAGTAAACTAAATCATTTTCAAAATCACAAACTGAAATCTGTTGTGTTCCATCTGGGAAGTCTTGAACTGACTGGTGAAGAACGATAAAGTTATCCATATCCTTTTCTTCAGTCTTGATTCTTAGTTTAGTTCGAGCATCAATATCATATTTTTCATCTTCTATGATTGAACGGATAGTTCTACGGACTCTCTCTACCTTTTTACCTCCTGCAAAGTCATACTGGTCAAAATAAATAGCATAAGGGTCAATAGATTTCATCTTCAACTTACCATCGCTACTCCAAACTTTTAAGAAGCCTGAACCATAATCAACAGCATTGTCTGGCACTTCATCCATTTCAACTTCAAAGTTATTCTCTCTTAACATCTTTCGGTTAGCGGCTCTAGGAATAAATCTAGCCACTGAACTAGCGTTCTCGATAGTAAAGTTTAAGTCTTTAATATCTAGTCTAATCTGTTCCTTTATCTTCTCTAACTGTGCCATTGGTTCAAAAACAAAAGTATTTCTATTATCTGAACCTAAAATGTCAGGGTTTCTCACATCTACAGAGTTAGAATACAAAAAAACTATGTTCATAAAATCTCTAGTTCTAAACTTATAGCCTAAATCTGCTTCCAAATAACCAGTATTAAAATCATCAACTACTTTCTTAACTGCTTCCAATAACTTTTGCTCTTTTTCCTGTTTTTCCATTTTATTATTTATTATTACCTTGACCTTTAAAAACTTTGTTTATAGAATCATTTAGAATAACATGTATTATATCATATTTTCCTACCTCTAGTCCAATAACACCTGCTTTCCATAATCCGATAACACAACTCATCAAGAGGTCAAAGTGTCCGCCACTACCATCTTTCTGTTTGATAATGTTTATATCTTGTTTTGGGTACTCTGAAAACTGATTAAAAAGGATTTGGCTATTTACTATGAATAACCGACTAGCTAATATTTTCTTAGCGTTTATAAACATCTCTGGCTTGGTTTTTAGGTTAGTTGAAACACCATACACAACTTTTTCCACCCCATCTATAATAGTTTTTTCACTGATAAAGATGTTGTGATAAATAGGTGATAAGAAAGCTATGAACTCATTTCCAGGATAGTTGTTTTCAGGAATAATTAAACAGTTATTATATTTCCTAGCTATGTTCGAGGAATAGGGTGCAAACTTTTCAGGACTTATTGTATTTGAAATGAAGTTAGCTACTTCCTCGTATCTAGTTCCGTTGGTCTTAATAATTGTAAAAGCACACTGGTCACCTTTGTTTCCTTTAGCACAATCCACTGACATAATATAAACACTTTGCTTATCAGGTTCTTCAATCGTAAGTAAACCTAATTCATCTCTAGCAGATTCACCAACAAACTTTCCTGTGTCTAAAGCTACGATAGAATCATCATCAAAGTAAACAGAACTTCTACTTGGATTATTTAGATATTCAGTATCAAAGTTGTCGCTTTCCCTTTGGATGGTTTCGATTGAAACTCTAGTTATGCCTTGCTCGGCTAATTCTCTTTCTTCTTTGTCGGTTCTAACATACTTTCCATCCCAAGTCGGTTGACCCAAAATATCCATAATTGGTAACAGTAAAACAAAATAGTTTTCATCATCTTTATATTTATTTATAAACCTAGCAACATTACCTCTAAGTGAGAGATAGTTTCCCATTAGAATCCAACTACCAGATGTCTGGTCTAGTCCATCAAGTGTTGCGTTCATCACTCTTAGAATCTGGGAAGATATAACTGCAGACATAATAGTTGTTTCGTTTTCTATATCGTCAAAAATGACCTTCTTTGGTCGTTTGGTTTCCACATCACCTTCTTCATCAACATCAACCTTAACAGCACCTCTACGAGTCTTTCTAGCTGAACTAGAGGTATATGTGACCCCAGTCTTAGTTGTAAACTTAGATATTGTCTGGCTTTCTTTCTTTTTCTTTTGTTCTAGGGAGATTATATCAGGATAGTATTTAGCAATCCTTGAAAAAGCTAAGGTGTTAAACATATCCATATTGAACTGGTCGGCATTACTTCCATCTTCAGATATTACAGTGGTAAAGTCTATTAAATCGGCTAGGTATAGGGTTAGATAACTTTCGTTGAACTTTATCCTAGAGGTTTTTGCTGATTCTCTGTAACCAATAAAAGCCATCCCTTTATATCTTGGTCTGCCTGTATTTAAGTAGGAATGTATTTGTTCGGCATAAGCTCGGTCAATTTGTTTATGATGATTAGAATCCTTGTAAGTAAGTGAAGCAATAAATATCAAACGGATAAATAAACCTATCTTCTCGGCTATATCATCCACACTATCAGTTTTTAAAGGTCTTAAAACTTCTCTGACAACAGCAATACTTTCTACATTGCCTATTTCAGCTTCTTTTATAACTGTTTTTAGTTTGTCCTTGTTAATCATTAAAGATTTCTTTTACTCGGTCATCTACTGTGTTTATGTTTATATTCTGTTCGGTTATAACACTCTGTTCTGTCTTTTCATTCATTCCGTGATTGGAAGATAAGATTAACTTTGCAATAGTAGAATTATAGTCGCCAGATAAGCCATTGTTTATAAGCCTATTTCTTTGTTCTAGTCTAATTTTGTCTAAAGAGTTGGAAAAGTCAGGATATTTTTTATCCCATTCATACAAAGTAGTCTTATTTACCTTGATGAAATGAGCAAAGCCTTCAATCGTTGGCAAGTCAACTACAAGTTTATTATCAAACAATTCATACTTCTCACTTGACTGTTTTACGACTTGTTTTTCTTGGTCTTGATGTAATAGTAAATATTCATCAACCTTATCATTGTATTCAATTTTATATTCACTTGGGCGACCAAAAGGTTTTTTATTTTCTTCCATATTCTACTTATTATAACATACTTTTAAACTAAATATTTATCTTTAAACTTCCTTGTCTGTCCGTGGGTTCTTTCGTTTATATCCTCTTGGGCTAAACTATTTAAAGTCTGCGAGACTAAATGTGTTGCTCTAGCACCGACTATTAAAGTTGGCGTAATTCCTATTTTGTTTAATTGCTTTACTGTTGCGTCATCTGCATACCAGAATCCAAAGTCCTCATCAAAGCCGTTTATCTTATTAAAAATCTCTCTTTGAATTGTGAAGCACCAACCGCTAAAATGTAGAGCAATGTCATTACCCTCCACATCGTGTTTTAAATCTTTCTGGCGAGGGTTTAGAGGGCATACAGGCGACATTACATGCTTATCTGCTTTGAGCATTGCCTCTATCCAACCCTTATGAAAGGTAATATCATTATTGGAAATAGTTATCAGTCTATTATTTCCGTGTCTAGCTCCAAAGTTTGCTACTCTATTATAGTTAAAAGGAAAATCATAATGAATAGTTTCTACATTGTAATTTATAGATTGCTGTTCAACTACGATTATTCTGACATTATGTCCTTGAGTGGTTTCCAAAGCACTATCAATGGCATTTTGGGTCATCAACCTAAACCTTTCCTCTTTTGCATTTGATATTATTATTATATCCATAGTCTTTTTTTCTCTAATTTATTTTGTTTTATAGTAGTTTTGTCGTTATAGTCATAATAGTAAAGTGTTTTGTCTATAAAGGTTTGAGTTTTTAGAATAGGTTTTAAGAGTTTAGAATAAGCTGAGTCTTCTCCATAAACTACTGACGGGAACTTTATGCTTAGTGCAATTTCTCTTTTAATACAACATATATGGTTTGGGAGTCTGTAATATTTATTGTGCTTGTTTTGGTCTGTTTCAAAGTCCATTGAGTATATACATTCCTTTGGTTCTTCTCCATTTAGTGAAACTTCTGCTTTAAAAGTAATAATATCTGAATTAGTTTTAGTCGCTTCTAGTAGGGTTTTAATATAATCATCTGATATTCTATCATCGTCATCTACAAATACTACATAATCTCCTTGTGCGATAAATAACATTATATTTCGTTTTTCTCCGACCATAGTTTTTTTGTTATCTATGAGAGTTAAGATTTCTACTTTCTCTTTATCTTCCACAGATAGAAAATTATATTGAGCCTCAAGTTGGTTGAGGATTTTTGGCAAGAATGTGTCTCTTCGTTCGTATACTGATGGAATTAATATGCTTATCATTTGTCTATAAAATATTTAGTTACTCTTTCGCATTCTCCTTTGTGTATTAGTGATGGCGTTTCTTTACAGCTTCGATGGGCGATGAGACAAGGAACTGGGTATACAACTTTCATACCTAATTGTTGTAAAGCACTTCCAATATTTGCGTCATCAATGTTGGTATTATTTCTATCGGCTATCTCCATTATACTCTTTATTTTACTAGTCGGCAACATTATTGCCACTCCTGAATTGAGTAATTTTCTTATTATGAAGCCTTCCTTTTCTGACTTTGTTTTTTCTTCTGTTGTGGTAGCAAGTTCATCTCCAAAGTATAAAGAGTAAGCATAATCTCCTGGAGTCTTTGACAGTAAATTTTCAATTCTTTCTAGTAGATTATCACAAATAATTCCGTCATCTTGAATTACTAGGTGGTGGGTGGCTTCTGGGTTATGTAACTTCCAAGCTCGTTTACAATTCTCCCAGACACCAACATTCTTGGTATCTTTTCTGGGGGCATCAATAGAAAAAGGAACGTCACCAAGTTTCTCTTTTAAATAAGAGAAGTATTGCTTACGTTCCTCACTTGCCATTATAGATATACTAATCATTTCTTTAATAATTTACTAATACCAATGATACTGATTAAAAATACTACTAACACAATATAAGCTACAAATCCCCATACTAAGACCATAGGGCAAAATATTATTAACAAAATTAGTATTATCCATTCCATATTATTCTTCTATTATGTCGAATATAGCTCTTAAATCAACTGTTTTAATATTACTAGGTAGATTCTCTTGTTTAATTTTAAAAGGTGTAACTTTTGATTCTTCTTCTAGGAATTTTACATAATCTTCTATTTGTTTTTCTCTAACAGAAATAACATCTTTATTTTCTTTCTTTAATTTTTCAAACTCTTTATCAAATCCAGCTTGGTCATCCATTTGATAAACATTATTTACTATTACAGGTTTTCCTTCCTTGTCTTTCTTGGAATATTTTTCTGCTAAAGTTGCTCTTTTTTGGTCATACTCGTTAAATTCTTTAGATACTTCTGCTGTTTTTTGCATAATATCAATCTCCGAACCTAAAAGTGCTAGGTTCTTAGCTACAAAGTAACTGAACTTAACTCCTTCATAGTTCATTTTTAATAGTGCCTGATATATTTCTATTACTTTACTATTTTTCATTTTGTTTTAATTTTAACATCTTTTAATAAACAATAATAGCCTAAATCTGTTTTTACTATACTTCCATTTTTTCTTTTGTAATTTTTTATATTACTTACATATATTACTTTTGATTTTTTCTTCATCTTAACAAAAACATTAAAAGCGTTACTAAAAATATAACTATAAAGGCTTTCATTTTATTGAGAACCAAGCTATTACTGTGATGATTCCCAAGATAAACCCTACGATTATTCCTGTGTATATGTTCATATTATTTATTATTTAGACCAACAAGATTTTGATAAAAACCAAGGTTCTGAGCCATACTTACCAA
>JBBRUH010000155.1:0-11298 GCA_038248005.1 Cytophagales bacterium
GAATATATTATATACTTTTAACAATTATTTTAGAGAGTATATACTAGAAACTGGAGAAAAGGCTAAACTCCCTTGTGGGATAGGGGAGTTCTCAATTAATAAGAAGAAAAGGCAGAAGCTGACAGGAAAGAATAATGAGTTTATTAATCTTCCAGTAGATTGGCCAAAAACAAGAGCTAAGGGGAAACTAATATACAATTTTAATTTTGATACTGAGGGGTTCTTCTTTGGTTGGGTATGGTTTAAACCTACTGCGAGATTTAGAAACTCAGATCTTTGGGTATTTAAGCCTTGTAGATATACCTCCAGGTTACTAGCGCACTATATAAAGACAGATAATAAGTATCAACATATCTATCATGAATGGGGTAAGAGAAATAATATACTAATATGAGTTACTACTATAAATACGAGTTTATATCCCCAGATAGTACATATGCTACTATAAAGGAAGAACTTAAATCATATATGGACACAGGTGCTGTAGATGACTTATTATTTCCTACGTACACTGATAAGTGCTTACGCAAGCTAGGTAGGTCTTCATACCCTATACTAGAAGATATAATGTACTTAGAAGATTTTCAGGCTAGATTACCTGATAACTTTTATGCGGTAAGAGAGGCTTGGTTGTGTACAGAAACCCATGGCAGACCTTATCAGGGTGCAAATTCTTTTTACTCACAGACCCTATCCACTACAATACAAATAGCTCCAATTACAATAGGAGGTGTTATTTCTACTTCTGGCTGTACTAGCACTAATTGTCAAGATCCCAGTTGTAATGGAGGTTGTATGCCAGAGGTAATACAGGCTGTTTATAAAACAAATTACGAAGTGCCTAGGTCTTTCAAGAGGGAGTACTTACTTAAGCCTGGGAATATCTCTGCGAGAAGGAATTGTGATGTGGGATACACAGATGAGTGGGAGATGTATGGTAGATCAACTAATTTAGGCTCTATTGGACATGGTGCTTCTACCTATGACTCTTTTGATATAAGGGATAATAAGTTTGTTACTAATTTTCGCACTGGCGTAATCTTCCTTGTGTTTTATGGAATGGAGTCCGACTGTGAAGGTGCACAAATGATACCAAATAACTATCGTGTACGAGAGTACGTGGAAGCATTTATAAAGTATAAAGTGTTTGAAACTCTGTTTAATCAGACTAATGATGAAACCTTTCCACAAATACAGCAGAAAATGCTCCTCTATAAACAGGCGTCTGATGAGGCATATATACTAGCAGATATCGAGCTGAAGAAGCATACTGTGTATGATGTACAAAGAAGTATTAAAAGGACTTTAAATAGATTTAATATGTATGAGCTGCCAACTCGTAGCTATAAATATGGTGTAAGGCGTAACACTTAAAATAATGGCTGAACAGGAACAAGAAAATACCAAACAGGAGTTTAATAGTGCTACAGGAGGACTTAACCTGGATCAGTCTATTAATCAAGTGCGTAAGGGAACTTTGACTTACGCATTGAATGCTGCTGTTGAAAATTTTGATGCAAATGGTATTTCCTACCAGAATGAGGAGGGGAATGAACTATGTCTTTCTTTCCCTGAAGGCTTTGCTTTAATTGGTAATCATTTTATTGGAGAGAGGAATAAGCATATATTTTTTATGACTAACCCTGAGACAGGTGATAGCCAGATTGGATATATGGATAATAATGATTGTGAGTATAGAATACTAATTAATAGCACTTGCCTCAATTTCAATATTAATTTTCCCATTCATAAAGTAGAGCATAAGATAAATAACTGTGGTACAGAGATTTATTGGACTGATGGATATAATCCTAGAAGATATTTGGATATAGATAATCTGCCTAAAAAGTTAAAGTATGGTACCGTCTTATGTGATCCTTCTTATATGGATGAGATAGACTGTAATAGACTTAAGGTACAGCCTAATTTCTCTATTCCAATAATTAGTGTAGTTGATGTTGTAGAAGGTGGAAATCAGTTAGCAGGCACAGTACAATTCTTTGTTCAATACTCTGATGCTTTAGGTAACCCTTATACTTCTTATTACTCAGGGACTAATCCTACACCTATAGCGGACCCTAGTATCACTTCAGTTAATTTTAACTACCCTGTAGGCAAATCTGTAGTTTTAGATATTTCTAACTTAGATGGTACAGGGCAGTTCCAGTATTTTAATCTAGCTATACTTAAGACTGTTAACGCTATCAGCTCCCCACAACTAGTAGGTACTTATTATATTGATGCACTGCAGAAGCAAATAACTTATACAGGACAGAGTGTAGATAGTATAAGACTGGCCATAAAAGATATATTTGAGAGATTTCCTTACTATGAGGTGGCTAAAGACCTTACAGCTGTACAGGATATACTTATCTGGGATGGTCTTACTTCTATCAGTAGGGTGAATTATCAAAAAATAGCTAATCAGATTACGCTACAATGGGAGTCTTGGAGGATACCTGCTACTGAAAATTACGCAGATGAACTTAATGCTACTAATTTAAGGTCATACTTAAGAGATGAAGTATATCCTTATGAGATACAATTCTTACTTGCTAATGGTAAAGAGACAGATTCTTTCCATATACCAGGGAGGATAAAGGGCACATCTGAGAATAGACCTGATGTGTTAGCAACAAACCCTGATCTTATAGGCACCCCAGATCCAGTCACAGGCGCAAGTCCTTATTGGAAAGTATATAATACTGCGTCTGTCATAGGATTTTGCCCAGAGTACTCCCCAGATACTTCCTATAAGGGTCCTTACCAATATGGAGAGTTTGCTTATTGGGAGTCTACAGATATATACCCTTGTAACGTAGATATATGGGGGGAGCTGGTTGGACAGAGGATAAGGCACCATAAATTTCCTGATGTGCTTGTTAGTCCTATATATGAATCAAAATTATTTCTATCTCCAGGACAAATGGTAATGGGAAATGATGCTGTATTTCCAATCGGAGTTAAAATTGACCCACAGCAGATATCTACATTAATAGGTCTATCATATCTTACAGAAGCCCAAAAAGATGAAATCATAGGCTACAAGATTGTCAGAGGAGATAGGAGTACAAATAAGTCTATTATAGCTAAGGGTATATTAAGAAATGTAGGTACGTATACAAAAGAAGAACAAAAATTCTACTACCCCAACTACCCTTACAATGACCTTAAGTCCGATCCATTTTTAAATGTAACTAATAACGCATATTCTCAGGAATGTGTTACTTGGGAAATAAACATTTATGCTCTGCCTAATGGAGGCCCAGACTTTGTTGAAATAGAATACACCAGTTGTGATACAAACAAAACTCTAAAAAATAAAATATACACTTTAGGCATTACAGAGTGGTGTTCTATTACTAAACCTATTATTTTATCCCCTGCAATGGCTACAGTTGGGTACGCTGAATATGAGGTATGGTATGCAATGGCTTCTACACTGTCTGCAAGAGGCTATCACGTAAAATATGATGATGTAATTTTAGGGGCGCAAGAAGTGTGGGTGCCAGGAGGGGACTCTTTTTCTAGGGAAAGACTTGAGTTTCATGTAGCTCCTAATACAGGCGGGGTTATTCAGTCTTCTGGACCTGGAGTATTTAATGCGTGGTTCTACTCTTACCATACTGCACAGACTACCTGTGACACATCTACCCCTATGGCCGCAAGCAACTCTAATCCAGATTTAGCATATAGACAAATATTTAACTCCCCAGACACATCCTTTGGGCAGCCTTTTCTTGGTAACATTTTAAAACTAGAAAATGTGATGTTTGGTAAAGGGCTTGCTCATTTTGTAGAAGTAAAGAAAAATGCTAAATATAAACTTATTACAGAGGATGCACAGAGACTTGCTCTAGAAAGTGCTGAGAGGTTGGCTGCTTATACAGATCCTTTTAATTCTACAGCTATGTTTGTAGCTTATCAAGCCTATCTCACTATTTATATTAATGGAATTACGAGAAGAAACTATGCGTATTCCTTTAATTCTATAGCAGATTATAATTATAGTGCAGCTATTCCTAACGATTTAGGGATTAAACAGAGGCCTATTGATATAGCTAGGTATTTAACACCAGGGGTTTTGTCTGTAGGAGATGTTGAACCTATTACAGGAGATAGCATAAATATAAATAATTACGAGAGAGAGAGCTCTGTGTTTATAAGAACAGATCTAGATAAGACTGCCTTGCCTTTCCCAGACAAAACTCCTAGCCTAATACCAGGAGGTGTTAGTCTTATTACTGATAACTCTAGGTTCACTATATCGGATATAGGAAATTGTGGTACTCCAGGTAAAGAGCAACGAATAGAGGTAGTATCTTATTATGCCTCCTTAAAAAATGAGATGATTAACCAGTGGGGGCAGATATATTCTTATGAAACTATTGACACTGGGTTCCAGAGACTTATTGACAGTACATCTGTATCTGACGTAGTTTTTGGGGGAGACACTTTTATTAGTAGATTTGCTTTTAAGACTAAGTTACCTTTCTTTATAGATAATCGTGTGAATGCTCCGGATGACAGTGATATATTTTATGATGAGATAGGTAATATAGCCTACCCTAAGTACTGGCACTCTGCAAGATCTATACTAAAGAGTTATACCTCTGGTGCTGGAGTGCTCTCTAACATTATCTCTTACAAGGCACATAATTTTGATTGTCCTAATGATGAAGCTCCTACAAGTACAGTAACTACTAGTACCACTAATTATGCTCCAGGCTCTGTGGCAAAAAGCTCAACTATAACATACTATGATGGGTACTTTTATCTATTTGCATACGGCACACCTAACTTTTATTGTGAGAGCTCATATAACACAGACCTTAGACAAGCCTTCAACAATATGGAAGGGGACTTCTGGCCACATGTGAGCACTGGCATTCCTGATGATTGGGTTCAGGAGAGTTTCGTTAGTATTGCTAATGACAATACATACTATTATAATACTACCTTTTCTAAGCAGAATAAAGAAAATACCTTTACTCATCTTCCTATAGATTGGGATAAGCCGTGTAGAACTAATTATCCTTTTAGGGCTATATACTCTGATGGTCAGAATACAGATGCTGATAATAGAGTAAATGGATGGCTTACTTATAGAGCAGGGTCTTATTTTGACTTTCCTCAGAACTATGGAAAGTTAACCTCTTTAGATGGAATACAAAATAGAGAGATATTAGCTAGATTCGAGAATAAGAGTTTGCTATATAATCACCTCCTTACTATAGATACAAGTAACCCTCAGGCTGCATATGTTGGAAATCCCAATATGTTTAAGAATCCTCCTGTAGATTTTGCTGAGACAGATTTAGGTTATGTAGGAAGTCAGCATAAAGTACTATTAAAACTCCCACAAGGGCAACTTACAGTGGATGCTAAGAGAGGGCAAGTCTTCATTATAGGACAAGATGGTTATAGAAGACCTAAAGTAGATGACTTATGTGCTTTGGGATCTGGTATGAATAGATTCTTCACTGATCATTTGGCTTTTGAGATATTAAGGCATTTTCCAGAAGTAGATGTAGATAATAACTTTACAGGAGTAGGATTACATGCAGTGTATGACTCAAAGTACGATAGGATAATACTAACAAAGCTCGATTATATTCCTATTACAAAGGATGTTAAATATGACGAAATTACAAAAGAGTATTATGTAGAAAGAGTAGTAAATAACGTAGTGATAAGTAACAGTGTGCTTCTTACAGACAGTGATTATTTTTGTAACAAATCCTGGACTCTCTCCTACAACATAAATACTAAATCCTGGATAAGTTTCCATAGTTATATTCCTAATTGGTACATAGCTGAAAACAACTACTTCTATTCAGGAATAAATGGCTGTTGTGAAGAAATAGATTTCATTGTAGGTACAATGATAGACATACCAACTACAACTACAACTACTACATACGTATGTTCTTTAGATTTTGGTATAGTTACTATTACGTCTACTACAACAACTCTTCCTATAAGTTTGGAACTTACATTCTTTGATAATAATGTACCAGTAAATGATATAAACTCTTTGTCTGATTGGAATGCATTTTTTAATCTTCCTATTTTTGGGATGCCATTTACTAGTATCGTAGTAATAGGTAACACTGTTTTTCTTTCTGGTGGAAGTAATATAACTCTATTTCTTGGGATTTTTTCAAATGCTACCTTCCCAGAGAGACTTATGGGGGACCCAAATACCCTTGAACCATCTTATTTATTGAGTATAAAAGATCCCTCTGGCATTGTAATAGGTTTAGATGAGGCTTCTTTTAGATACAATCCTGGGCAGGATGGCATACACTCTAAGTTAAATGAAGTCTTTCTACCAGCAGTATCATCAGCAGGAGACCAGTCTTTTATGAATAATGAGGCGTTAACAGTCTTAAGTATGCCAGCCTTAGAAACAATAGGAGATTTCTGTTTTTATAGTTGTTCTGGAATGACTAC
Organism: Cytophagales bacterium; assembly: GCA_038248005.1. Taxonomy (GTDB): domain Bacteria; phylum Bacteroidota; class Bacteroidia; order Cytophagales; family Microscillaceae; genus JAABSX01. Next base: position 6,457 of record JBBRUH010000155.1, read on the forward strand.
TTTCGACCTTCCTAACTTAATAACAGCAGGAATAAGTGGTCTTAGTCTTTGTAGCAGCGTACCTACTTTTTATTTTCCTAAATTAATAACAGCAGGAGCACAATGTTTTTATATGGACTACTCCGCTACATGCATAGCAATAAACTTACCTCTTGCTCAATCTATAGGGGATTATTGTTTTGCTGGAAATACTCAAGTAGAAACTATCTTCCTTCCATCATGCTTAACTTTAGGTAGTACAACAGGTAATGAGGGAGTATTTTTTTATATGGATAACCTACCTCTACGCAATATAACACTTACAGTTCCAATAGCATTGACAACATGTAATGCTGGAGCTCCTGATGGAGATATAGGAACTATAGACTCTAGTGCTGGACTTGTGTCTGGTATTTATTGGACTTATTGGAATAGCGGAATTCCTTCGGGGTATTCAGTAACAATTATAACAGTGTAAGCTATGTATGATATAGTAATAGTAGCAGGAGAGAAAGATTTTACAAAGATTCCTTTTGTATATGACAGTATTATAACTAATATTACTGGGTATAATAAGATATACTGTTTCTGTCCTAGTTATCCTGTTGAGAAAATAGAAGGTATTGAGTATGTACTAGATCAAACTGTATTACAGACTGATATAAACAAGATTAAATTTAGACCAAATTGGGTATACCAACAATACCTAAAACTACTACAGGGGGTTACTCTTACTAATTACTTAGTTATAGACTCAGATATACTTTTTACTAGGCCAGTTTCTATTTTTGAAGGCAGTAAACCTTGTTTTCTTTTAGGAAACTTTTCTATTCATAAGCCTTTCTTTAACTACTCTGAGAGACTCTTTGGCATAGGTAATGAGTATGGAAAGTCTTTTATAAATGAGGTTATGCTTTTTAACCGAGATTTAGTTAATGAGTTGATTTATTCTAAGTTCAATACTAAGAAAGCTTTTATAGCTAAAAGCAATTCAATAATTGATAGTACCTGTTTCCTCTCAGAGTATGAGTTGTATGGCAATTATATTTATAAATATCATCCTATGGAATATGAGTATAAGGTGGTAAGAGTGGCTAGAAACCCACGTAAGATTTCTTGGAGCAAAGAGGAATTGGTTAATTACATTAATCAATATAAAGACTCTAATATAGATATGTTAACTATTTCATCTCTAATAACTTATTAATATGACATACACAGGATATAAGAGATCACTTACAGTGGTAATAAATAAGATGGTAAACAACGTATGGGGAGAGTATAGAAGAGTGTCCAATTGGTCCTATTAACCCTACTACAACAAATCCTTGATATGGCACAAATAGTATATGAAATATTAGCAGGAACGCCAGACTTCTTAGTAAGTCTAAATCCTCTTGTGGCTCCTAATCAAACACAAACAGTAATAGGTACATACTCGTTTGATAATATCCCAGAGGGGAGGTATACTATTACCATTATTGATGGAAGGGACTGTATAAAAACTTTAGAGACTTCTACAGCAGGGTATACTACAACTACTACTACCAGATATGTAGGATGTGACTTAGAAGGTAAGGTAGACTTAACAGACTGTTTGTTAAGAGGTGTAGCTATAATAGTAGAACCTTCTCCTTGCCAAAGAGCAAGAGGGCTAAGTGCTTTTTACTTATTTAATCAATATCAAGTTATCTCTACACAGGAGATTACTATTACTTCTCTTACTCCTTCAGAGGCCTGTGCTGGTGCAGCATACATGCGTTCTTTTGTGGAGGCTTATGTAGATGTAACATTTACAGGTATTATCACTCAAGCTTTTTCCCTTAGTGTAGGAAATACCTGTTACATAAGTAATGGAACACTAGATTGCTCATCTATACCTGATGGCTGGTATTATACAGAGGAAAGTTCTGTACAAGACCATATATATCATGTTGTAGATGGTGTTATTACTGAGATAGTAAATTGCAGCTGTATATTAGAAGGGATTATCAATCCTACTACTACCACTACAAGTACCTCTACCTCTACTACTACAACTACAACTGAAACTCCAACTACTACCACTACTACTATGGTACCTACCACTTGCTGCCCTCCAGGATATATAACTCTGTCTAATGGGTGTGAGCTAATTGAGCAGACCCCTGCTACGCCTCCTGCAGTGTTAGACTATATTGTAAAAACAGGATATATAACTTATACAACTCGTGGTTCTGCTATATTTAACCTAGGATGGAATATTAATGGCACAGGGGTAAGAACACTAATACCATCTACAAATGCATGGTGGTGGAACAACCCTAGTAATGCTTTTGACGGGCCTATGAATAGGTCATCTATATGGGTAGGTACACCTACTAGTAATCAGGAAGTAGGCCTTAGTGTACGGATTAATATACCAGTGACCAAAGTTTATTATATTGGTGTAGGTTGCGATAACTACAGTATTATAAAAGTTAATGGGGTTACAGTACTTAGTCAGGATTTGGGCGCTCTTAATATTATGTGGGGAAATTCCACATTAGATAATAATGGATTCCTATATTGGTATATTTATCCCCTTACTTTAGTAGAGGGGACTAATAACATACAGATAATAGGTCATAATAATGATGGACCTGCTGGATTTGGTATACAAGTATATGATGCAACTCCTAGTGAATTGATAGCTGTTACAAGTGAGATAGAATTGGTGCCTTACCTATTATTCTCTTCTGAAGACAGTGTTGGTGATCCTGTATATGTAGGAACAAATGCTTACACATGTGAAGATCCTACTTATGGAGTGGCTCTTGATGAGGTTGGGAACCCAATATGTGTTAGAATTAGTAGGTATAACTGTGGGGAAGCTCCTCTAATTACTACTACAACTACAACTACAACTATAGCGCCATGAAAACTATCATAATAAAATTAACGAAGGCTAGCAGAAAGACAGGTCCTTTTACTATAACTGATCAATTTAATCATGTTATTGCCAGCGATATTTCTAAGTCTGTACTTATAAAAGGGGCCAGTTATACTGTGAATGATAATATAACACTAATAACTCTTACTAGTGAAGGGGATTGTAGTATAAATAAGACTAAAAAAGTACTAACAGTTAACCCTTTACAATTAAGTACTACTGCCTTTAATCAAACTATGACAGCATGTCTATGGCGGCACCTCACTTCTATGAAGACGTTTAATACATACTATGGGGTGATAGAACCCTATATAATAGAATATCCATTTGCTTATCAGTATTTTGATGAGATACTGCAGAACGTAAAAGATTATACTAAAGCCTTTGTATACAGTACTGATGGTACTGGAGTGTTTATCCCTAGTAATAAAGTGGAAGTAGATAATCTCTGGTTTAATAAGGCTATTGTTTATAACGGACAGCAGTCATCTGGAATACTGGAACTTGTTCCTAAACCTCTTCATAATATGAAGGCTTACATGAATTATCCTATATATGGAAAAGATAGCAAGACTATTACATTTACAAAAAGTGATAACTTTTATCAGTATAATACCTTTTGGTCTGTTGTTAAGGATAGGAGGCTTCCTTTATTTATAGCGTCTTGTGAATCCTTATCAGTGGATAAAGAGGTGAATCAATCTAATATGGACTATTCCATAAGATCCTTTAAAAAGGAGCCTTTACGATCTAAGGATCTTAGGGTGAGGCACATTCTTGACAATAGAAGTGATGTGCATTTAGTCTCCCAGTTTATTCTTGCACCAACTAAACCTTCTTACAAATGAAAAAGTGGCTAGATAAATATGAAGACGGAGGTAACCTAACTAACTTGGGTTGGTTAGACAAGTACTCCAAAGAAGGCACTCCTAGTATGGCTAAGGATGCTACTCAGACAGTCGTTCCTAAGTCTATGCCAAATCCTAAGAATTCTGAAGAGTACAAATACTTTCATCCAGAAGTATGGGACATATCTTCAGGAGATAAAAGACAAGATATCCTTTATAGAAATCAGTGGCTTATGGGAGTTCCGGTCTTAGGAAATATGATTAGAGATAAGGCAGAAGAAGTGGCTACACAAAGTAGGGCTAATTCTTCTGTAATGGATATAGAGGAAGATAAAAGATGGTATACAGAAGAGGACGGTAGACCATATACAGGGTCATTTACAGAAGGAGGACCAAATTTAGTCCAGCAGTATTTTTATGGAAATTCACTAGAAAAATCTAGGTATTCTCCGAAGTCTGACTATCTATCTTTCTTACCTTCATACTCTGTTAAAGGAGACAAGGATTACAAGGAAAGGTTAAAGTCTGCTATTGATCAATTAGCACAAGTACCGAACCAATATGGCATAGATTCAGTTGAGACTGAAAAGTCTTATCAAAAATTTTTAAGTACTAAGAATCCAATCTTTAAGACTTATGATGGTTACTCTGAGTTAATGGATGCTACAAATACTAATTTAGGTGGGCATAAAGCTGGACTTGCTTGGGATGAGTCTGTCAATCTTCCTTATGCATCATTGTCAGATGCTTGGGACTTCTCTCCAGAGCATTATGTAAAAAAGTGGGGTTGGTCAGGTGCTGATAGTCTATCCAAGGAAGATATTCAAAAGAAGAAAGTTAACGATGAAAGGACAGAGATACAAGCTAGTTTATTGCACAAGGCTGGCAAACCTTTTAAGGTGTATGATAGGTTCTATTTTGATCCTAAAACTAAAGAATACATTTCTGATGATAGTATAGAGAGTATCCGTAGTAAGATGGATCCTAAACACACAAGGGAGCAAGCTGATAAAATAGCTCAGGACAAATATCAACAAGAGAAACAAACTAAATATGTGGAGGAGTTCTTTAGTAAGATGAAGAATGGAGGATGGTTGGATAAGC
>JBBRUH010000156.1:0-11274 GCA_038248005.1 Cytophagales bacterium
AAATCAGTTTCACAGTTAAGTGCGATTAAGATGGCTTCAGTAGACGCCTCATTGGTAAATACGTTTACTACACCTTCGGTAGTCTCACGGTCAGCACGTTTTGCGGATATTTTTTGACCTTTCTTGCGTAAGATAGTGACTGCTTCTTCAAAGTTACCATTGGCTTCTTCAAGGGCTTTTTTACAATCCATCATACCTGCACCCGTCATTTTGCGCAGTTGGTTTACGTCTTTGGCAGAGATTGACATCTTTTGTTAAATTTTAGTTTATTAAATTGTCAAAAATTTCTTTTGCACTAATACCTGAGTAAATTTAATCGCTTTAGTTAGAGAGATTTTGCTTTATGAGGCATTTAGTTAATAAAAAAATTGAACATTCACTCACTGAATGTTCAATTTAGAAAAGGAAGAAAAATTTTCACTTATTCTTCGTCTTTTTCTTTTACAGTTTCTTTTGCTTCTTCTACTGCATCTACTTCACGCTTAGCATTTTCTTCTTCTTGTAGTTTTTGGTCATCTTTTTCGCGTTTTCGTTCTGAAAGACCCTCTTCTACTGCTGAAGCTATCACACTAAGGATTAAGCTAATAGATTTGTAAGCATCATCATTGGCAGGGATAGGAAAATCAATCGTGTTAGGATTAGAGTTTGTATCTACAATACCGATGATAGGAATACCTAGTTTTTTAGCTTCTGCTACTGCGATGTGCTCACGCTTGATATCTACTACAAAAAGAGCAGAAGGAAGGCGAGTCAAATCAGCAATACCACCTAATAATTTTTCTAATTTATCACGCTCACGTGTTACAGTAAGTCTTTCACGCTTTGCTAAGTTTATAAAGCTATCTTCTTTCATCATCTTCTCGATAGAAGACATTTTTTTCAAAGATTTACGAACAGTAGCAAAATTAGTAAGCATCCCTCCAAGCCATCTTTCGGTAACGAAAGGCATTTTAAGATTTTTTGCATGCTCCTGTACGATGTCTTGTGCTTGTTTTTTAGTAGCCACAAACATTACTCGTTTTCCTGAACGCACTATGCTTCTGATAGCATTAGATGCTTCTTGCAAACAGACCAATGTTTTGTTGATATCAATGATATGGATACCATTTTTTTCCATAAAAATGTAAGGAGCCATTTTTGGGTCCCACTTGCGAGTCAAGTGACCAAAATGTACGCCAGCATCGAGGAGGTCTTTATATTCTACTTGTATCATAATATTATCAAAAAATCTATTATCGTTTACTAAACTGGAAGCGACGACGAGCCTTGCGACGACCGTACTTCTTACGTTCTACCATACGAGAATCTCGGGTAAGGAATCCTTCTTTTTTCAAAGGAGGACGGTTTTCAGCATTGTATTCACACAAAGCTCTTGATATAGCCATGCGTACTGCTTCGGCTTGTCCTGTAAATCCTCCTCCTTTAACATTGACTTGGATATCAAAATTTGTTACAACTTCTATTAATGCTAGGGGTTGCTGGATTTTGGTTTGTAGAACCTCAGTAGGAAAATATTCTCTAAAATCACGTTTGTTGATTTTAATGTCTCCATTTCCCGGCTTCATATAAATACGGGCTACCGAGGTTTTTCGGCGACCAATCGTATTAATTACGTCTTTCACTTCACTCATTTGCCGTCTATTTCTTTAGTTTTAGATTATAATTTGAATTCAATTTTTTCTGGTTGCTGTGCCTCATGTGGGTGTTCAGTACCTACGTACACAAAAAGGTTGTGAAAAATTTTGTTGCCTAATCTATTTTTAGGAAGCATTCCTTTCACTGCTTTTTCTATTAAAATAGTAGCAGATTTTGTATTAACGATTTCACGAGGAGTTGTGAATCTTTGTCCACCAGGATAACCTGTATGTCTTACATACGTTTTATCCGTCCACTTTTTACCTGTAAGGCGAACCTTATCGGCATTAATCACTATCACATTGTCTCCACAATCTACGTGAGGGGTAAAATTAGTTTTATTTTTACCCATAATTACTTTTGCAATCTGACTAGAAAGTCTTCCTAGCACTAATCCTTCTGCATCGACCAATACCCATTTCTTATCAACAGTATCTTTATTAGCCGAAATTGTTTTATAACTTAATGTATCCACTTCAGTATGGTTTTTAAATTCACCGCTTTCCTTTAAAATGAGTGCAAAGCTAAGGTTTTATTCGTTTTTATGCAACCTGTATTCGATTTTTTTCCAAAAAACTATTACAAATATAATTAGCTGTGCTTTTCAAGCTGATTTATGGCTGCTCTAAAGTCTTTTGAATAAGGTACTTCTACTTCTATAGGGCTTCCATCTAAGAGATTGAAGCAGAGTTTTTGGGCATGAAGGGCAAATCTTGGCATCAGTGCTTGCTCTTCTGTATGTTTTTTTAGGTGAAATTTCTTTTTTACCTCTGAAAGAAAAATGGGCTTACCTCCATACAACTCATCTCCTGTAATAGGTGCTTTGAGAAAGGCCAAATGCACTCTAATCTGGTGCATTCGTCCCGTTACGGGCTGGCACTCTATCAATGAATGTTTTTGAAAAGCCCTTAGTGTCTGAAAAAACGTGCGTGAATCCTTTCCATCTTGATGATCTATCCTTACGACTCCTGTATTAGAAGATTTAAGTGGTTTGTCTATCTCTATATTTTCAAATTTGTGGATTCCATTAACAATGGCATGGTATATTTTTTTGACCTCTCTATTTTGAAACTGCATAGAAAGATGTCTGTAAGCCTCAGGATTTTTGGCAATTGCCAAAGCTCCTGAGGTTTCTCTATCCAAACGGTGAGCCACTTGTGCTGTTTCTACATATTCACGAGCGAGGCTGATGATATTTTGCTTATCAGCTTTTGCTCGGTCATCTAAAGTAGAGACAAAAGGGGGTTTATTGACGACAAGATAATCATCATTCTCGAAGATAATGAGTTCTTGAAAGTTTATTTTTTTCATCTAAATATTTCCTAGAAGTAAAGATTTTGTTAGGCCTTCTAAGTCTTGAAGACTCAGCAAGTCTATCTGCTCTATTTTTTATTGGGTGTAAGTGTTCTTTTTAAGATTGTATAATAGTGTGGAAATATCATCACAATCTATCAGAGGTAAATCATCATTTTATATAAAAATTCCGAATGACTTACAAAATTAAGATTATTTTTTATTCTTTAGTAACTATCAGAGGTTAATTAAGTAGTAAGTGGGATAGATTGTATAAGATCTTGAGGGATAGAAGATTTAATAACAGGAGGTTTTTCTAATTTGAATTTAAAAGTAGTTCCTTTTTTCATTTTGCTTGCGACTTCAACTTTTGATTGATGAGCCTCTATGATGTGTTTTACAATGGCAAGCCCTAGTCCTGAACCACCTTTGGTCTTCGCACGGCTTTTTTCTATTCTATAAAATCGCTCAAAAATGCGATTAAGGTGTTCGTCAGAAATACCTGGCCCATCATCTTCTATGCTTAGTTCAATAGTTTTATCTTCTTCAGTGATATAAAACGTAACATTACCACTTTCTTTGCCATATTTGATAGCATTTTCTACTAGATTTATGAGTACTTGCTTGATCCTAGAGCGGTCTGCCCACACAAATGCTTTTTCAAGTGCTTTTGAGTCAAATTTAAGATGAATATCACGTTTTTTTGCCTTGTCTTCAAGTTGCTCCAAGGTTTCTTGGGCAATTTGATAGAGATTAAAAATCTCGTGGTTCATCTTCAAAATACCAGCTTCCATCTTAGAAAGCGTAAATAAATCTTCTACTAAATTTTGGAGACCATCTAGGCTTTTGGCTGCTTTGTGCAAAAATTTATACTTTACATCTTCATCATCTATAGCTCCATCTATGAGTGTATGAATAAATCCTTGTGCAGCAAAAATAGGGGTTTTGAGTTCGTGAGAGACATCTGCCAAAAACTCTCTACGGTAAATAGCCAGTTTTTTGAGATGATTAATTTCTTTTTGTTTTTTAGAAGCATAAGAGTAAATCTCGTAATTTAATTTTTTGATAGGGCTTAAGGCATGACCATTGCTTTGCTTCATGATTTTAAACTCCTTCTTTTTGAGTTTTTCTAGCATAGAATAAGCTTCGTTGAGTTCACCTAAGATTAGATACTCAAAGGCAAAATAAACCAGCAAAAAAGAAGATGAGAAAGATAAAGCAAATGCTACAAAAAGGATTAAATAAGTTACCTCAGGCAACAAAGATAAAAATGCAGTAGTTACCCCAGCGATTGAAATCCCTAATACGAAAGATACTATTCTTGAGCTAAAATACATATTGAACAGTTTTTTGTGATAAAAAAGCTATACATCTAGCTTATAGCCCACGCCTTTAATAGTTTTGATATAGCCCTCTCCGATTTTTTCTCGCACTTTTCTGATGTGAACATCTACTGTACGTGCCAATACATATACATCTGCTCCCCAGATATTTTGCAGTAAATCTTCTCTACTAAACACTGTGTTGGGATATCTTGCTAGAAAAAATAAGAGTTCAAATTCTTTTTTGGGCAAATTAATTACCTCTTCACCCCTTACTACTGTATAGCTAGTCTTGTCTATTACCAAATCACCTAAGCTCAAAAAATCTTGTGGTACTTGGCGCTTGCGTTCTCTTCTAAAAAGAGCTGCTATGCGGCTTACCAAAGCACGGGGCTTGATAGGCTTGATGATATAATCATCTGCTCCTACATTAAAAGCAGCTACTTCGGAATACTCTTCCACTCTTGCAGTCAAAAAAATAATATAAGTTTCTGCAAGTTCTGGGATTTCTCTAATCACTCTGCTTGCCTCTACTCCATCCATCTTAGGCATCATAATATCCATTAAGATTAAATCTGGAAGTATCTTGTGTGCCTGTTCTATGGCAGCCTCGCCATCTTCTGCTACAGTAACATCATAACCAGCCTTGACAAGATTATACTGGAGCAATTCTAAAATATCGGGTTCATCATCCACCACTAAGACTTTATAGGCAGTCTGAGTTTCCATAAAAATTTATTTTTTTGAATTTATAAAATGATTTAAAGTATTTAGAAGAGAATTCCCTCTGAGATTCTTCGCAATAATCTTACCCTTTGGGTCTATCAAAAAATTCATAGGAATAGAAGTAATATTATATAACTTAGAAGCAGCATTGTCCCAACCTTTCAAATCTGAGGAGTGATAAGGCCAAGTAAGTTGGTCTTTTATAATTGCGTTTTGCCAAGCTTCTTTTTTAGTATCTAGCGAAACACTATAAATGGTGAAATTTTTATCTTTGTATTGCTCATAGGCTTGTACTAGTGTAGGGCTTTCTTGGCGACAAGGGGCACACCATGAAGCCCAAAAATCAATTAATACATACTTTCCATTTAATTCGCTCCATGCTACTTCTTTTCCTTCTAAGTCTGGAAGTGCAAATGAAGGAGCTTGTAAGCCTATCTTAAGTAAAGTATTTGCTTGGGTATCTTTAGTGGCTTGGTTATTTTGGCAAGCACTCAATAATATTAGAAAAATACAACTAATTAAGGATATACTTTTAATAATTTTCATTCTTTATTATGAAATTATTTACTCTTCATTAATTACTTCAAAGCTAATCAAAACTATTCGAGTATAATAAAACTTGCTATACATTTTTTAAGTGATAACTGTATTTGAGTACTATCCTAAATAAAAAACTGCTCTTGCATCAAATCAAGACATTTGATATTTTTCAATTTTTGACTTCGCAACATCTATCACTTAATTTTGCACAGAAGGTGTTATTTTTTATCTGCTTCTTAATCAGATTCCTTATATCTTTCTATCTTTCTTGATATTGTTTTTCGTAGTATTGCTGATATGCACCACTTGTTACTTGATTAAGCCATTCTTGATTTTCTAAATACCAGTCAATGGTTTTTTCAAGTCCTTCTTCAAACTGCAAAGAAGGTTTCCAACCTAATTCATTCATCAGTTTATGAGCATCTATAGCATAGCGAAGGTCATGCCCTGCACGGTCAGTTACGTAGCTAATGAGTTGCTCCGATTCGCCTTCGAATCGCCCAAGTTTCTTATCCATAAGTTTGCAAAGTACCTTAATCAGTTCAATATTTTGCCACTCATTAAAGCCACCAATATTATAGGTTTCGCCATGTTTACCTTCATGAAAAATCAAATCAATGGCACGGGCATGGTCTATCACATAGAGCCAATCCCTTATATTTTCACCTTTGCCATAGACAGGTAGAGGCTTTTTTTGCTGAATATTATGGATAAATAAAGGAATGAGTTTCTCAGGAAACTGATTAGGCCCGTAGTTATTAGAGCAATTAGAAATCACAAAAGGCAATTTATAAGTATTGCCATAGGCACGCACAAAGTGATCTGAACTTGCCTTAGAAGCAGCATAAGGTGATTGTGGGTCATAAGCAGTACTTTCTACAAAAAAACCGCCATCATCCAATGAGCCATAGACCTCGTCAGTAGAGATATGATAAAATAATTTACCTTCAAAATTATCTTTCCAAAGGTTTTTGGCAGCATTGAGTAGATTGACTGTACCCATTACGTTGGCTTGCACAAATTCAAAAGGATTTAAAATAGACCTATCCACGTGAGATTCTGCGGCAAGGTGCAACACACCCTCAAACTGATGCTCCTGAAATAAATCTTGAATAAAATCTACATCTGTAATATCACCTTTGATGAAGGTGTAATTAGGCTTGTCTTCTATGTCTTTGATACTTGCCAGATTACCCGCATAGGTGAGTTTGTCTAAGTTTACAATCTCATAATCTGGGTATTTATTGACAAACCAACGGACTACATGCGAGCCTATAAAACCTGCTCCACCTGTGATTAATATTTTCATGTTTGTTTTTTTTAAGTAAAAGTATCAGAATAATTATCTAATTTAATATATGTAAAAAACTCATTATTAGATTGTTACAAACTCATAATCCATAACTTATCTCTCACTAAGTTACAAGCTCCAATATTTCATTGTCTTTATTCTCTCACGATAAGTTCCTTTAATATCTACCAAAAGAGCATCTTTGTGAGTAATACTCTGAAAATAAGCCTCATCAAGGTCTTTGTATTCTTCGTGATTGACAGCCACGATGACAGCATCATAGTTCTTGCCTATAGATGAATTTAAAGGGACACCATACTCATGTTCAAAATCTTTGCTCTCTGCCATCGAATCTATGATATCTAGTTTAATGTTAAAATCTTGTAGTTCACGGATAATGTCAACGACCTTAGAGTTACGGATGTCTTTTACATTTTCCTTAAAAGTAACTCCCATCAGTAAGATGTGTAAGTCAGTCAATTGCTTGCCTGATTTCAATACATTCTTAATGGTCTGATTGGCTACATAATAGCCCATAGAATCATTGATACTCCGTCCAGACAAAATAACTTTTGGGTTATGTCCTAATTTACTAGCTTTATAAGTCAAGTAATAAGGATCAACTCCTATACAATGTCCGCCAACTAGTCCTGGCGTAAACTTCAAGAAATTCCACTTGGTACCTGCGGCTGCTAAGACTTCATAGGTATTAATATTCATTTTATTAAATATCAGTGAAAGCTCATTCATCAGTGCGATATTCAAGTCACGCTGTGTATTTTCTATGATTTTGGCAGCCTCAGCTACTTTGATAGAAGAAGCACGATGAACTCCTACATCTACCACCAACTCATAGATTTGAGCAATCTGCTCAAGAGATTCTTCACAACAGCCTGAGACTACCTTAATAATCGTAGCAAGCGTATGTACTTTATCACCTGGATTGATTCGCTCAGGAGAATATCCTACCTTGAAATCTTCATTAAATTTTAGTCCAGAATGCTCTTCTAATACAGGAATACAGGCTTCTTCGGTACAGCCAGGATAGACAGTAGATTCATAAATGACATAATCTCCTTTTTTGAGTACCTTGCCTACAGTCTTAGAAGCAGATAAGAGAGGAGTGAGGTCAGGCGTATTACTTGCATCTATAGGAGTAGGCACTGCCACTACAAAGCAAGTAGCCTCTTGTAAATCTTCTAGTTGATTGGTAAAAGTGATTTCAGTATCTTCAAAAGCTTCGTCTCCTAGCTCAAAGTTAGGATCTTTTCCTGATTGCAAAGTCTTGATTTTTTCAGCACTAATGTCAAAACCAATGACTTTGATTTTTTTTGCAAAAGCAAGTGCTACAGGTAGCCCAACATAACCCAAGCCAATAACGGCGAGGGTTGTTTTTTTAGAAGATAAATTTTGGTATATCATATTGTTTAAAGTCAAGCCATCTAGCCCCCAAAGGGAGAATTTTAAAGGTTTTTTATTTATAAATCCTAAGCTCTTTCAGCGAAATTATAAATCTTGATTAGCAAATATCTTGAAAAACTATTTTAAGAAACTCCCTCTTTAGCAGTATTTCTGAAAATGCTAATTTTTAATATTTGCTTCAAATATAGTGTTTTTTTTATCAAATATGCCGTTTCCTTGGTATTTTAGAATGCGTAGTTAAGAAGCAAATTATCGTATTTCACCTCAGTATTTGAGCATATAATTTTTGGTAAATCTTTCAAAACAAGGTAGCTTTTTACAATTTTGAAATGTTTTACTAGGCAAATTTTCTTATATTTGTAAACAGGATAATAAAGCTATTTTCTCCAAAAATCAAAAGAATATGCCGACCATCACTAAAATATCAGTAGAAGAATACCTAGCACAAGAGGCAAAAGCCGAGTACAAGAGTGGATACCACGGCGGAGAGGTAGTAGCCATGGCTGGTGCCTCAGAAAAACACAATACGATTGTTACTAACTTGATTGTAGAGCTAGGCAACTGCGTAAAATATAAAGACTGTAAAGTCTATGCCAATGATTTACTGCTCAAACTTGAGAAGTGCAATAGATATGTCTATCCTGATGTGTTGTTGGTCTGTGGAGAGGTGCAGCTAGAGCAGCACAAAGGCATAGATGCTTTGCTGAACCCGCTGGTAGTGATAGAAGTCCTTTCAGAAAGTACTCAGGGTTATGATAGCAATGAAAAAATGCAATGTTACCTTGAACTAACAAGCCTTCAACAATACATCTTGATTGATAGTAAAAAAATATATACCCAAGACTACCATAAAACTAACTCAGGCGATTGGCTATTAAAAATCACTAAAAATGAACAAGACAAAATTAAAATTCAGGATTGTGAAATAAGTTTAAAGGATATTTATAGAAAAGTGAGCTTTGAATATAGTAGGTGAGTCTTTGCTCTCAGTAAGTTATCAAGCATAACTATTTACAATCAAAACTAAATTTCTTTTTTAAGTATTCTGTTTCCCACAGAACACTGTGATAGTAATTTTAGACATGGTACTTTTCATAGTGAAGATGCTTGAAGTTTAATAATAAAGAACTTCTAGATGTTTTAGACTTTCCAAGTCTGGCAGACTTGGAAAGTCTAATATCTTAATCCTCAAAATTCAACTAAAATTAATTGTCAAATGACCCAACTAAAAAAAGTACCATGTCTGTATATTTACACCTTTAAAATTATCCTTCAGGAGTTGATGGGTTAAATGCTGTCACCTTATCCACTTCATTTTTAAAACGCTGAATAAATTCCTCAGGTGTAAAGCTTCCTAAATCACCTTCTCCTTGTTTACGGAGAGAGACTTGACCTGCCTCGGCTTCTTTTTCACCTACTATGAGCATGTAAGGTACTTTACGAACTTCTGCATCACGGATTTTACGTCCTATTTTTTCATCTCTATCATCCATAAAACCTTTGATGTCATGCTCTTGAAGTTCTCTGAATATCTTTTGAGCATACTCGTGGTATTTTTCAGAAATAGGCAAAACGGCAATCTGCTCAGGAGCTAACCAAAGTGGAAATTTACCTGCAGTGCTTTCTATCAAAATAGCCACGAAACGCTCCATAGAGCCAAAAGGTGCTCGGTGAATCATCACAGGGCGATGCTTTTGGTTATCAGAACCTACATATTCCAATTCAAAACGCTGTGGAAGGTTGTAATCTACTTGTATCGTACCTAATTGCCATTTTCTTCCGATGGCATCTTTGACCATAAAGTCTAGTTTGGGCCCATAAAAGGCAGCTTCTCCTAATTCTACTATGGTCTTGAGTCCTTTTTCGGCAGCTACTTCAGTAATTTCACGCTCTGCACGCTCCCAATCTTCATCTTTACCAATGTATTTTTCACGGTTTTCAGGGTCTCTGAGAGAGATTTGAGCTGTATATTCATCAAAGCCAAGTGCCTTAAAGACATACATTACTAAGTCAATTACTTTGGCAAATTCAGTTTTTACTTGGTCTGGACGGCAAAAAATATGTGCATCATCTTGAGTAAACCCTCGCACACGGGTCAGCCCGTGTAATTCACCACTTTGCTCATAACGATAAACTGTGCCAAACTCTGCATATCTAACGGGAAGTTCTTTATATGAACGAGGCTTAGATTTATACATTTCGCAGTGATGCGGACAGTTCATAGGCTTGAGTAAATACTCTTCGTCTTCATCAGGAGTGCGGATAGGTTGAAAAGAATCTTTGCCATACTTAGCATAATGCCCAGAAGTAACATAAAGTTCTTTGCTGCCAATATGTGGCGATATTACTTGCTCATAACCTGCTCTTACTTGTGCTTTTTTCAAGAAATTCTCTAATCTCTCACGTAAGATAGTGCCTTTTGGTAGCCAAAGAGGAAGCCCCTTGCCTACTTTCTCAGAGAAAGTAAATAACTCCATTTCCTTACCAATTTTGCGGTGGTCTCTTTTCTCAGCTTCAGCACGCAGTTCTAAAAACTCTTTTAGTTCTTTGGCTTGTGGAAAAGTAATTCCATAAATACGAGTAAGTTGCTTGCGGTCAGTCTGTCCTAGCCAATAAGCACCCGCTACATTGAGTAGTTTTACAGATTTAATTTTATCTGTGGTGGGGATGTGTGGCCCTTTACAGAGGTCAGTGAAGTTGCCTTGCTCATAAAAAGTAATGCTCCCGTCCTCTAATCTTTCTAAAAGTTCTAATTTATATTCATCCCCTTTTTGCTCAAAATACTGAATGGCTTCTTGTTTAGAAATATCCTTACGAAGATATTCGTTTTTTTGCTTGGCAAGCTCAGTCATTTTTTGCTCAATCTTCGGAAAATCATCTTGCGAGATAACCACTCCTTCAGGTGTATCTATATCATAATAGAAGCCTTGCTCAATGGCAGGGCCTATTCCAAACTTAGTACCTGGATAAAGTGCTTCTAAGGCTTCTGCTAAAAGGTGAGCCGAAGAGTGCCAAAAAGTATTCTTACCTTCGTCATCTTTCCAA
>JBBRUH010000157.1:0-11212 GCA_038248005.1 Cytophagales bacterium
AAGTACTCAAAAGCACCATTATGCAAAGCATAAATAACCCCTCTTTTAAAGTACCTGACTTAAATACTGGTATTTACCTTGTCAAAATTAAGAAGGCTACTTTTACCGAAATCTATCGCTTGGTGGTGTATTAGCATATAGCAGTGTCAAATAACAGTAACAGTTTACAGTAGCATATAACAAGTTTTATATTTTCTATCTCATTACTTAATCACTTATATCTTCTCTTTCTCTGTATTTAGTTTTTTGAAATAAATCTGTGCAGCTTTTTTTACCTTAGGTGCGAGCCATATTGCTGAGAACATGGTAGGAATCGCCATTAAGGCATACATGGCATCTATCAGACTTACTGCTGCACTCAGTGAAGCTACTGCTCCAAATATGATAGAAGCTACATACATATAATTATATATGTTTTGATTTTTAGCCCCAAATAGAAACCCAAAGCATTTTACACCATAATAGGAATAAGAGAAAAGTGTAGTGATGGCAAATATAAAAATACAGAATAAAAGTATCCAAGAACCCACACCAGGCATTGCTGTTTCAAAGGCTTGTGCGGTCATCGTAACACCATCTAACTCTTTGTTCTTCCAGACACCAGTAACCACTATTACAAGGGCTGTCATCGTACAGACTACAATGGTATCTATAAATGGCCCTAACATCGCTACTAGACCTTCACGAACAGGTTCTTTGGTCTTGGCTGCTCCGTGCATCATAGGTGCTGTGCCGATTCCTGCCTCATTGGAGAATGCAGCTCTTCTAATCCCTTGAATCATTACTGCTCCTACTGCCCCTCCTACTGCGGCTTCACCTGTGAAGGCATCTCTAATAATTAGCCAAAAAGCTCCCCCTACTTTATCTGAATTAAGTAATAAAATAAGCAAAGTGCAAAACACATAAAGAACAACCATAAAAGGAACAAGATTACCCGCTACTTTGCCAATGCGCTGAATCCCTCCAAAAATCACCAATGAAACCAATGCCACTATGGCAAAACCTGAAATAAGATTAGACTGAAAAATATCAGCCTCAGATGTGCCTATCACTCCATAAGGCAATAAAATCACATCTCTTACTACCTGTGTTAGTTGATTTGCCTGAAACAAAGGAAAACAACCTACTAAGCCTGTTACACAAAAAAAGATAGCCAAGGGCTTCCAATCTTTACCCATTCCTTCTCTAATGACATACATTGGCCCTCCTTGCACATGTCCTTGTGAATCTTCTCCTCTATACATCAGTGCCAAAGAACAAGTAAAAAACTTAGTAGCCATTCCTACTATTGCACTTAGCCACATCCAAAAAATAGCTCCTGGCCCTCCCATCGAAATCGCTACTGCCACTCCACTAATGTTTCCTACACCGATGGTAGCTGCTAGTGCTGCTGAGAGTGCTTGGTAATGGCTAATATCTCCTGGGTCACTTTTATCATCATATTTACCACGAAGAATAGCTATACTGTGTCCAAAATATCTAAAAGGAAGAAACCTTGAGTAAATTAAAAAGAATAAACCCCCTCCCATTAATAAAGTAATGATAGGCATTCCCCATAAAAATTCACTAAATGCAATAATGTACTTTTCTATTTGTTCCAATGTATGTGTATGTTAGATTTAAAAGTTTTGATTGAGATGTTTCTGGAAAATTCAAAAGAGTTATGAATTGAGTGATGAGTTGTATTAATAAGTTACTGATAATCAGATTTTTCACAACAATACTAAAGTGAAAACTAATTTTGACCATCTATTTATGACGCATATTCAAGTTATGAATTTACTATTCACTTAATCTCTCAATAACCTAATTTTTAATTACTCTGCTGTTCCATTTTGGTAATTTTGTCGGAAAATATACCACCTCGCAAGGTGTCATACCTGCGAAGATTTTGGTGTCGCACCAAAATCTATGGTCTTATCCAACTATTTAACTAAAACAGTACACTACTACTTTATTAAATGATATTCTCTTCCACAATTCTGGCGAAGATAAAGGATTCATGTTAAACTTAGAAAAGCTTTTTTGGTAAATTTAAGTTACTCTAATAAACCTAAATCAAAAAACCATCTTGCATTTCTATCCTTCTATCGCTCATAGCAGCCAATTCTTTGTTGTGAGTTACGATGATAAAGGTCTGCCCAAACTCTTCACGCAACTCAAAAAATAGCTTGTGAAGTTCCTCAGAATTTTTAGAATCAAGATTACCACTTGGCTCATCTGCAAAAACTACTTCGGGGTCATTCATCAAGGCACGAGCAATAGCAGTGCGTTGCTGTTCTCCTCCTGACATCTCAGAAGGGCGATGCTTTGCACGTGCATCTATGCCTAGTCTTTTGAGAAGGATATAAGCCTTTACTTCGGCTTCTTTGACGTTTACACCTGCTAAGAATGCAGGCATACAGACATTTTCTAAGGCGTTAAACTCTGGTAATAAATTATGAAACTGAAATACAAAGCCAATATGCTTGTTGCGAAACTGAGCTAGTTTATTGCCTTTTATTTTTAACAAATTGGTTTCTCCAAGCCATGCTTCTCCCGAATCTGGATAATCAAGCGTGCCCAAAATATGCAGAAGGGTACTTTTACCTGCACCAGATGCCCCCACGATAGCCACTATTTCTCCTGATTTTACTTCTATATCTATGCCCTTGAGTACTTTGAGTTCTCCATAAGACTTGGTTATCCCTGTTGCCTTTATCATATTCTATGTATTAATTTGGGCTTCTGTCTGTCTTTAAGCCTCTTTTAAATTAACTATGAGTTTATTTTTTTTGTAAATTTACAAATTAAACGCAAAGTAAAAAGCCCACAAAAGAGAAGTAATTATTTTTAGTAATGAAGCATCAGATTTATACCGTAGGTCATTCTAATGATAGCACTGATTATTTTACCTTCTGTCAAAATCTAGTGATAAGTGCTTTGAAGTCAAAAATCAATAAATAGTTGTCAACACTTTACTTTTTTTATAACCATATATGTACATAGAAAACATAGGGAATTGCTTACGAAAAACTCCTGTATTAGGCAGCAAAGTTTATCATTCTAAGATTCTCAAATAAAAAATTAACATAAATAATTGAAAATCAAAAAGTAACAACTCTAATAGCATAACCCAATGAATTTACTCCTTCAAGCTAATCTAAAAAGCCTTCAATTACCGCTACTGAGGCAAAAGCAGGTAAGAATAGAAGTATTAAGATTGGACCAACTTCACCCTCAGATTAGTGGTAATAAGTATTTTAAACTAAAATACAATCTCCAAGAAGCTCAAAATCAAGGTTATACCAAAGTTTTAAGCTTTGGAGGTGCTTTCTCTAACCATATTTATGCACTGGCTGCTGCATGTAAGATGATGAACCTAGAAACCATTGGTATCATCAGAGGTGAAAAAATAGAGCCTCTAAATCCTACGCTCTCCTTTGCTGAAAAAGCAGGCATGCACTTGCATTTTATTAGCCGAGAAAGCTACAAACAAAAGGATCAAGCTGAGTTTAAAAAACAACTAGAAACAATATTTGGAGATTTTTACCTCATCCCAGAAGGAGGAAGCAATGGACTAGCATTGGCTGGCATTAAAGAGATTATGACACTGATTGAGTCTGATTTTGAGTACATCGCTACGTCTTGTGGCACAGGTGCTACGATGGCAGGGCTGATGCTAGGCTTAAAAGGCTCTCAAAAAGTATTGGGGTTTTCGGCACTAAAAGGGGGAGATTTTTTGTGGGGAGATATGCAAGAAATACTTCAAGATTATTTTCAAAAATATCCTGAAAATATACCCCAAGAACCTCTCAATGAATGGATGAAAACTAAATCAGATTTACTACTTGAATACCACTTTGGGGGATATGCTAAGAATAAACCAGCTTTGGCAGAGTTTATGGCTGATTTTGAAGTAAAACAAGAGATTCCTATTGAATGGATTTATACAGGAAAAATGTTTTTTGGCTTGTTAGATTTAGTAAAGAAGGATTATTTCAAACCCAATACTCGAATTATCGCACTCCATACAGGGGGATTGAGATAAAAAATAGCCCATAGTTTTGACTATGAGCTACATCATTTTAAGGTCTTCGTATCTAAGTCTATATGATTATTTTTTAACCACCATAAAAGTTTCGGTCATTTTACCGCCATTATCTGCAGTTACCATTTTATCAGCAGAGATCTCTTTAATCATTAGTTTTTCTTTACCTTCTCGAAGTTTAGTTACCATGTCACCAGAAGTATGTGTAAGCACTAAGACTTGAGAGTTTCCTTCTTTCATTATGTTCCAAGTACCTGTTGCTACTTCTTTCGTTGAAAATAACTCTACAAATTTACCATCTTCACCCAATGTCAAGAAGCTATTATCAATATTATCTTGCACTTTACCATCTGTATGTGTAAAAGATTTCATTGCCCATTCTTTGGCGAATGGCTTGGCTTCTTCAGATAACTCTACAGTTACTACTTCTACCTCAGGGGTTTCTGTTTCTGTTTCTGATTCATCCTCTTTGTCTATGACGGTAGTTTCGGTATCTTTTTCTAAGGTTTCTTTGTTGCTACAGCTAAAAGTACTTATTGAAACGAAAAAGAATACAATTAAAAAAGTATTTGACATCTTCATAAATTTTTCTATTTAGTTTTTAATTTTTTATGATGCAAAATAGTAAAAAATTGGAATTAAAAAAAACTAGCTGTCAATTTCTTGTATATTTTTTGGGATTCGAGTAATTCCGATACTATATGTATTCATTATCAATCTATCAAAGAGGTTTGAATAATATAAAAATTTATGTTAGATTTGGGTAATCATAAATAAATCCTAGGCTTAACAAATATCATGAAAGAATACAAATTAGAATCCTTAATCTATTATTCTAAATTATTTGCAGACAAAGAACACATCATCCAAAACTCTTCTAAAGATATTCAAGCCAAGCTAGATGAATATGCGAAAAATGGTTATCGCCTTGTTTCAACAGATGCTACTGATTTTGGAATTGCAGTCTATTTTTATCTTTATTTCGAGAAAGATATTTAAGGAAAGACGAAGCCAAGTCTAAGAAATAACCAATAAAACAAAAGACGAATCAAAATTTTAGCCTTAAAATAGACAAACCTTGCTCAGAAAAATTCAATGAATTTAGAGCAACCGATACTGGTGGGTTCTGTAATTCTTGCCAAAAAGAAGTAATAGATTTTACAAAGATGAGTGAACGTAAGATTTTGCTTTACTTTAAAAATAAGCAAGAAAAAACTTGTGGTCATTTCCACCCATCTCAACTAAAAACATACCTCTGGCATCCTTTTGTATGATACTCAGTTTCTTATTCAAATGAAGGCTTTTACAATATACTAGACATTTTTCCATAGCCCGTAGTAAAAAAAACAATACATTAAAAAAGGCAGTCTATCACTAGACTGCCTTTCATTTTATATTACACTATTCCAAATAAAACTTAAATTAAGCTAACTCAAAACGGTCAAGATTCATTACCTTGTCCCATGCGGCTACAAAGTCTTTCACAAAACGTTCTTTGGCATCATCACACGCATATACTTCGGCAAGAGCTCTAAGCTCTGAATTAGAACCAAAGATAAGATCAGCACGAGTACCTACCCACTTAAGTTCACTAGTAATACGATCACGACCTTCAAATACATTATCAGACTCTGAAGTTGCTTTCCAAGTTGTCTTAAAATCAATTAGATTTACAAAGAAATCATTGGTGAGAGATTCTGGGCTATTGGTGAAAACGCCATGTTGAGATTGATTAAAGTTAGCATCAAGAACACGTAATCCACCAAGAAGAACCGTCATCTGAGGTGCTGTCAAGGTTAAGAGTTGTGATTTATCAATCAACATTTCTTCTGCTGAGATTGTATGTTTTGCTTGCTTATAATTGCGGAATCCATCTGCATTTGGCTCTAAAACAGCAAAAGATTCTACATCAGTTTGCTCTTGAGTAGCATCTGCACGACCTGCTGTAAAAGGAACTGTAATATCATGACCTGCGTTTTTTGCAGCTTTCTCAATACCAGCACATCCACCCAAAACAATTAAGTCTGCCATTGAGACTTGCTTTTTGCCAGACTGTGCATTGTTAAACTCTTTCTGAATACCTTCAAGCGTTTCTAATACTTTTGCCAATTGTACTGGGTTATTTACTTCCCAATCTTTTTGTGGAGCTAGGCAAATTCTTGCACCATTAGCCCCACCACGTTTGTCAGAATTACGATAGGTTGATGCAGAAGCCCAAGCAGTAGATACTAACTCAGATACAGAAAGATCAGAAGCAAGAATTTCACCTTTTAATGCTGTAATATCTTTGCTGTCAATCAACTCATGTGTAACAGCAGGAATAGGATCTTGCCAAATTAACTCTTCGCTAGGTACTTCTGAGCCTAAGTAGCGTGTCTTTGGTCCCATATCACGGTGTGTTAATTTAAACCATGCTCTTGCAAAAGCATCTGCAAACTCCTCTGGATTTTCATGAAAATGTCTCGATACTTTTTCATAAGAAGGATCGACTCTCATAGAAATGTCAGTGGTCAGCATAAAAGGAGCGTGGGTTTTAGAATCATCGTATGCATCTGGAATTGTGCCTACACCTCCATTATCTTTAGGTTTCCATTGTTGTGCACCCCCAGGACTCTTTGTTAATTCCCACTCATAGCCAAAGAGATGATCAAAGTAATCATTGCTCCATTTTGTGGGCGTGGTAGTCCAAGCTCCTTCGAGTCCACTAGTAATTGCATCACTGCCTACTCCAGTACCAAAGCTACTTTTCCAACCAAGGCCTTGTTCTTCAATAGTAGCTCCAGCAGGTGGTGGTGCAAGATGTTTTCCCTCGCTTGCTGCACCATGCGTTTTACCAAAGGTATGACCACCAGCAATCAAAGCAACTGTTTCATAGTCATTCATTGCCATACGCCCGAAAGTTTCACGAATGTCATGAGCAGCAGCCAACGGGTCAGGCTTTCCATCAGGACCTTCTGGGTTTACATAGATAAGCCCCATGTGTGAAGCTGCAAGAGGGTTTTCTAACTGACGATTACCTTTGTAACGATTTACACCTAACATTTCTACCTCAGAACCCCAATAAACATCTTGCTCAGGTTCCCAAATATCTTCACGTCCACCTGCAAAACCAAAGGTCTTAAAACCCATAGACTCAAGAGCACAGTTTCCAGCTAGAATCATTAAATCTGCCCAAGAGATTTTTTTACCATATTTCTGTTTGATAGGCCATAGAAGTAAGCGTGCTTTGTCAAGATTAGCATTGTCAGGCCAGCTATTGAGTGGTGCAAATCGTTGAGAACCAGCACCACTACCTCCTCTACCATCAGTCATTCGGTATGTACCTGCACTGTGCCAAGCCATACGGATAAAAAATGGTCCATAATGACCATAATCAGCAGGCCACCAGTCTTGAGAGTCAGTCATTAAATCAAAGAGTTCTTTTTTCACTGCAGCAAGGTCAAGAGACTTGAACTCTTTTGCATAATTAAAATCTTCATCCATCGGATTGGATAAAGAAGAATGCTGGCGTAGCATGTTCAATTTTAGCATATTAGGCCACCACTCACGGTTTGATGGGGCATTAATAGCACCTTTTTGTATAGACCCACCCATGAATGGACATATACTTTCAGCATTGAGGAGTTCTGGTGAGATACTCGGATGTTCGTTATTTTCCATGTTTGATAAATTTAGATTATTTTGAATTTCAAATTTACGATAATAATATCATAGTTTTTATCTATAATACTTATTTAAGTATCACTAAAAACTATAAGCTTTGCTTTTCTCTATTAATGTGTTAATTTACAAAAATATAGTTTACTTAAAAAGATATATTGGAAATCTATCCATCAATAAGTTTATATAATCAATAACTTATAAGAAGATGAGATGTTTAATTAGCCTTAGCACCGCAAAGAATCTTATCTTTTCTTTCGTAATTTTTCTATTTGCTCTATGCTTAGACCTGTATATTTGGCTATTTTTCATTTGACTCATTATCTCCTAGCATATTTTCAGCAATTTCTATTTCTCTTTCTTCTACGGCTGTTTCTCTTACTGTTTCTAAGGCACTGTTTATTCCCCAGTATTGGATAAGGTTTTCTTCATAAGTTCTTCTTTGCTGTTCATTAAGATTAGAAAGTTGGGCTGTATTAAAAGCTTTTTTAAAGATAGGTTCATTAAGAATAGCAGGAATATGCTCAAAATTGGTCAGATTTTTTAAAAAATAACACCATTTATCAAAATGGTTTTCTAGTTCATTTTCTTGCTTATTGAACAATGGCATTTGCAAAAACTTAAAATGTAGCTTGTCAAAAAACACATCTACATCTTGATTTTTAAGAACTACATCACGCCTAAATTTACGTCTCTCCTCTGCCTCGTTATACTCAAAGTCAAGAATAGCTACAAAATAAATAGCCTCTAACTTAAAGTTACATTCTCCTTGCTGAGCTTGTTCTCTTATGGGAAAGGTTGCATAAAATAAGCTTCTATCTTTAAAGTATTTTACTTTTGCTTTTTGCATCTCCACAATAAATCTTTCTCCTGATAAAGCCTCACAATGTACATCAAAAATGGCTTTTCGGTCTGCTGATAAATCAGCTAAATTTTCAGGATTGCGAAAATTCAAGGTTTGGATTTGATGATACTGAGGCAAAATCTGATTCAGAAAATCAATTAGCAAGTCTTTATTGGCTTCTTCTCCAAAAAAAATTTGAAACCAAAATCAGTGCATGGGCTGATATATTTTGCCATATAAAACAATAATTTGTTCTACACAAAGTTACGATTTTTAGCAAACCTTTTTATGTAAGTGATGAGTGATAAGTTCTCCAAGTAAGAGTTTGATAATCAATACTTTATAACAAAGTTAAAGTATAAACTAATTGTTAGTGTAAATTTTCCGTTGCAAGGTTATCATATTTAGCGGTAAGTACAGCTATGGCATTAGAGCCTATTGGCGACCAACTCATTGCTTTTTCTTTTTGCCTTTTGGCAATTATTATATCTCCCTTTTTTTCCATTCGTCCTGAACCGATTGTTTTTTTTGCCTCTTTTCGCCGTTCATAATTGATGATATAATCCTTGTTTTTTTCTATATATCCAATCAGCTCAAGATGTTTTACTTGGTTTCTAACAGCATATCTCTTTAACTTTTCTAATGCTTCACCTACTTTCCCTATCCAAAAAAGGTGATTTAACTCCCTAATATACTCTATTTTCGCTTCTTTATTTGGGGCAATCATAGTCATTAATTCTTTGACTTTTTTCTGAAGGTGATACCAATCCAAGATATGAATATAGTTGCTCTCGAACAATACTTGACACCGATTTTTGATTGTCCTCGAGCCGTCGCTCAGAACCACTATGTTGATATCTTGCCCTCCATAATATTGCTTCAATTTTGATTGTGATAGGTTTGTCAAACTTACTTTTCCAGCAGCTACTATACATTCAAAACCAGTAGTTGGTCGCTGCAACAGTACCATATCAGTAGTCGTTCTTTCTCTCCCTTGCTTGACTTTTTTATCTCTCTTTCCTTTTTGCTGACTCACTGAAACGCCATCTTCAAACCAGATAACCTCTTGGCTATCAGCATTATAAATGTCACCTATACCAAAACTTGGATTTGACAACGAATCGTTCTTGTTTATGCACTCTTCTTGTTCTAGCTCTATTTTCTGGACTTTCCTCAATACTACTTGCTGGATATGTTGGTCACTCATCAAGACACCTCCACATCGCTCCAAACTCAGCTCGGATACTGTTTCATAACTCACCTTTGTTGCCCAATAAGAAACATATTCAGTCAGCCGTGTACTCTCATAGCTTTCCTGTTTTGTGAAAAGACCAGCTAAACTAAAATAGTTTGTCGAACCTCTATCACTCTTGAAACGTGCCAAATCAAAATCAAAACTCCCATTGATAGTCTTGACTTTGACAGAATAGCTTCCGTTACTTCGCAAATCACTCTCTACCGTAAGAGTTTTTTTTAAAACTACGCTGACTCTCTTCCAATAGAATCTTCGTTATCTCGGGAAGCATCGATTTGCGAAACTCTTCTACCTCCGACTCCATCTCATCCAAAGTATTGAGATTCTTAACCATCTGTTTTTCCAAAAACCCAACTTCTTCATCAAAATCGTTGTAGATAATCAACTTTATTTTTGTCATCGCTTTTTTTTACTAAATTACTACTTTGCAACGGATTATTTACACTATGAATAAAATTGTATTTCATTAAAAATTATAACTAAATCCCAAAAGTCCATAATTGACAAGTGTAAAATTATACACTTCGTCATTCTCTGCTCCACCTTCCAAAATACGATAACCCAAACGTAGATTTGTATTCTCTGCAATTTTATAAAAAGCAGCCAATTCGAAATCAAAAGCTCTTCCTTGTGGTGCAGCTAGTCCGTCGCCTTCCAAAATAAATCCTATTTTTTTGCTTACATTAACAGAAGCGTACAAATTTATGATAGGAACAAAACCAACATTTGACTTTTTAGAAGAAATTCCATTTTGCTGCACTTCAATAAAAGCATCACGAATTTTTGCTGTCAAACCTACACCCAAACGCACTTTATCCGTTACCACAAAATCATAACGATAAGTCAAGCGATAAGAATTGAATTGATAATTCACTTTTGTATCTACCAAAGGCAAAAAATTTCCTTCAAAAAAACGAGTAGGTTTATCAAAAATTCCATTATACGAAACTCTCAAAGGCGCAAAAAGTCCAAAAACGTTATGGCGATTATTGAAGCGATAACCCAAACGAATGCGATACGCAAAAGACACATCATTATCAAAATTTCCACTTTCTACTACATTAAAACGAGTTCCGTCAGTTCCAGAAACTTGAATTTTATTATACCCTGTTTTCAAAAGGTTAAATTCTGCATCTGCCATAAATTGAGCCGAAACAGAAAAAGAAATGCCACAAAAGAGGCACAAAAAAGCCATTGAGCGAATAATAGATTTCATAAAAATAGAGTTTAAAAAATAGGTTTAGAACACAAACAAAAAAATAGAATCCTATTTAATTTAGAATCCTAATTGATTAACTTTTATAAAATAGTTTTATTTATTAATATATTTATTTAATTTGGTTATCTGACAATTTTTGTGGACTTAGTCAGAAATAGCTAATGCTCTCCATCTAAGGTGTTCAAATTTGGTCATACCAAATGC
>JBBRUH010000158.1:0-11191 GCA_038248005.1 Cytophagales bacterium
GATAGTTAATACTTATTTGAATCGAGGCTACACGTCAATCTGATTTTAGTGAAACACTTTTCGGGGAGTTTAAACGATACTAGACTTTCCAAGTCTGTCAGACTTGGAAAGTCTAGTATCGTTTAAACTCCCCGAAAAGTGTTTCACTAAAATCAGATTGACGTGTAGCCTCGATTCAAATAAGTATTAACTATCAAATGATATATGCTATTTTGGATTTGCAAAAAGTTAGTCTGGATTTATAATCCAGACTAAAGAGAGTAAGATTTGCAATCTTATTATTTAACGCCAACCTTCATTTTTTCTAAGGTTTTTTCATAAAAGGCTTCATAATGAGGCAAGATATTACTTAGCTGAAAATGATGGGCTCTTTCGAGGGCATTTTTACGGAAAGTATCAAGATTTTCATCTTTGAGCAAGAAAAGTGTGTTCTTGACCATATCATCTACATCACCTACTTCACTCACAAACCCAGTAACCCCATGAATATTAAGTTCAGGAATTCCACCTGTATTAGAGGAAATTACAGGAACTTCACAAGCCATTGCTTCTAAGGCTGCCAAACCAAAACTTTCTTTTTCGGAAGGCATCAAAAATACATCTGCAATAGAGAGTACTTCTTCCACTGCACCTAATTTACCTAAGAAACGCACATCATCGCAGATTTCTAACTCACGGCAGAGGCGTTCCATATTGATTCGCTCAGGGCCATCTCCAATCAGAAGTAGTTTACTAGGAATATGCTTTCGTACTTCACTAAATATTTTCATCACATCTTGTACTCGCTTCACCTTGCGAAAGTTAGAAGTATGAATCATTAATTTTTCTCCGTTGGGGCAAATGGCTGTTCGGAAATGGGCTTTTTCTTGACGGCGAAATACTTGCAAATCTACAAAGTTAGGGATGACTTCTATATCTTGTGTAATTTTAAATTGTGCAAAAGTATCTACTTTAAGACTTTCTGAGACAGTAGTAACACCATCAGACTGATTAATACTAAACGTGACCACAGGCTCAAAGGAAGGGTCTTTGCCCACTAAAGTAATGTCAGTACCGTGTAATGTAGTAACCACAGGCATCTCATGGCCTTCAGTTTTTAAAATTTGCTTTGCCATATAAGCAGCCGAAGCATGTGGGATAGCATAATGGACGTGAAGCAAATCAAGTTTTTCGTATCTGAAGACATTGACTATTTCACTGGCAAGAGCTAATTCGTAGGGGGGGTATTGGAAAAGAGGGTAATTGGGAACATATACAGCATGGTAGAATAAATTTTCATTGTAAAAATTAAGTCTGACAGGTTGGGTATAAGTGATAAAATGTACTTGATGCCCTTTATCAGCGAGGGCTTTGCCAAGTTCTGTCGCTACTACTCCACTACCACCAAAGGTGGGATAACATACGATGCCTATTTTCATGTTTTCTTCAAATGTTTTTTAACACGCTAAAATAAGCAATTCTATTCCAAATTGTTTGATTAACTTAATAAGAAGGTGTTAAAAAACGTGTTAAAAAAGAGTAATAAAACTTTGCAAGATGCAATCAAAGAGAGACCCTACAAAGTTATAAATGCTTTCTTAAGCTTCTACACGTAATTTTCCTGAATTGAGATCCTCTATAAATCTAGCTTTTAAATCATACTGAAAGTTTTGGATAATTCCTTCCTCTTTGGTATTTATTCCATCACTTGCATTGGCTACTTTTTCAAGAATATCTATCAAATACTCATACTCTGGTGTAGGTCCAAACTCTCTAAAAGTATCTAAAGCACGCTCATAAGCATCTTCTATATCTTTTTCGTTCTTTACTTCATAATGAAAAGACCATTCTACTTCCTGTGCCCAAGCGTGTTGTTGCAATATATCTTGGAGAGCTTTTACTTCTTCGTCTTGCACCAGACCATCTGCCTTGGCTACAGCATAAATCAATTCGCCAAATGCTTCGTATAATTGTTCTTTGTTCATAAAATTAAGGTGTTTAATAACACTTAAAATTAGACACAAACCAAGCCAACATCTTACATCAAAAAATGAATATTTGTAAATGGGGGTATTTCCTTTTTATTTACGCCTTTTATATACAGGAACTGTGCTACACGGCTCACCAAACATCAGCGAAGCCACTACAGGACGAAGTCTTCGGGTCAGCTCAATGTGTGCAAACTCAGGGATAGGTAGCTTGCCACAGCCTTTGATGACTATTTTTTTATCTCTGTATTCTTCTAAATTAAGAGTAGAAATAACTTCCTGAAAAATACCTTTTTCTAGAGTTTCTAAATCACCTTTCACAAAAAAACGAGCATAAGGCTCTAAATTAACTGCCACAAGCATATACGCCCAAGTAGGAATAATGGCATCTTCACTACAAAGAATGGCTACATATTTATCTTGGTACTGTGTCCAGTTATGGACTTTTATAAATTCACGAAAATCTTTTTCTCTCAAAATTAATCCTTGATAAAGGCAATCTTTGAGGTCAAAAATCACTCGCTCACCTTTAGGATAAAAATCTTCTAAATCTAAGCTCATCAGTGGACTTCGGGCCACTTTATTGACGATTTGTTCTTCCATTTTGTTTATTTTGAAGATAGTTTGTTTATTTACTACACGTTATGGAGAGTAACAGTTTTTTATGGGAATGGGTTTAGACTGCTGTGATTGAAGCATAAACTCTAGTTAATTTTTCATAGAGCTTCCTACATGTATTCTTTGATTTTGCGGAGAGGTAGGAGGCTTTTTTGGAAGTTCTCATAAAGTGAGAGACTTATTCTTCACTTATATATTCTTCTAGAAGGTCATAGTTTTTACTAAAACTAAAAACTTTTGAGAATCTGCTGATAAAGTTAGCCTTGTCTAAGGTGCGTTCATACGTAAATTTAGCCATTTCTAGACGGGCATCATCCATCATAAATATCAAAGAAAGTTCTCTAGCTTGTTTGCTGGTGATACAGTTTTGGTTAAAAAGACTTTTTGCTTTTTTAACTTTATCTGAATCCATAAAAGCATCATCAATTTGTCCTTTTAGGTCTTCAAAATCATCATCTGATATTGCTTTTTGGCAAACGATTTTTCTTTGGAGCTTTCCATTACTGGTAGAGTTAGGCTTTTGATTGTTTTGATTTTCAGTCTATGGGGGAGTAGAATCATTATTTTCTCTGCGAAGTTTTTTTTCTAATTGGTCAGTAATGCCTGTATTGTCTTTGAGATTAAAATTGAGATTGGTTTTGTTCTTATTTTCTGAGTAGCCTTCTTCTTTATGGTCTGATTTTGTAGAACTGGTATCTCCATTGGTGATGGTTGTTGAGTTTGAGGTAATGCTTTTTTTGTTGCGAGAGCTATTCTCAGAGCTTATGTTGATATTTCCTTCACAGGCTACTAGGCAAAATGCTGTAATTGACAATAATAATTTAGAAATAGAATTCATAGTTTCTTTAGAGTTAAGTTAATTAGAAAAATAAAAGATATTGATAGATTTTTATAAGAGAATAATACGATACATATTTAAGAATTGTGGTTATCTGACAATTTTTGTGGAATTTGAATAATTAAGGTTATTATAAAAATGTATCTGCCTGATAATAAGAAAGTTAAACATATTAAGGACACTAGTTTTATTGTTTACCACAAAAATTGTCATACAACCAGAATTGTTTGTGTATTTAGCATTGCTCAATTAAGAAAATATATTTTTTGAGTGAGTCTTATCACCATTAATTACTTTCATCTCCAATTTATTTATCATTAATCCCTCATTTTCAGACATTTATTATGCTCAAAATTTGATTATCCTCATTAATAAATGTAATTTAGATTTTGAAAACGATTGATACTAAATTTATTAACAATATGAAAATATACCTAACACATTCACTTATTATATTATCATTGCTTTTTTTGACTACTTGTACACCCACCAATCTTGTAGAAGTAACACAAACCAACTTTAAAGAAGAAGTAACTACCCAAAGCAATCTCAAATTTACTTTCAATAAATCTATCGTAGGCGATACACTTTTTAATGTCTGGGACACTACAGCCTACATTCAGTTCACACCCAAAGTAGAGGGTAAATTCAAATGGGTTTCAGCCAATGAAATTGTATTTTCACCCGAAAAAGGATTTTCACCTAGCACAGATTACCAAGCCAAACTTAGCCCAAAACTTGCCAGCAAAGAAAGTAAACTGGCAGTAGATAAAGACAAAGTAATTAAATTTCATACTACTTATCTTTCAGTAGAAAATTCGGATGTGTTTTGGTCAATAGACGAACGCCGCACCAATCAACTCAGAATCAATCTTAATTTTAACTATAAAGTAGATCCAAACAGTCTTCAATCTTTGACTACAGCCATGATTGGGGAAGAAAAAGTATCTGCAGTCAAAGTATTGAATCAAGAGCCTTCTAAAGTGGTAGAGTTACTCATAGAAGAACTCAATGGAAATAATTTAGATGAGAAAAAACTCATGCTCAGTATCGCTCCTGGGGTCAAGTGTACTGAAAGTAGTTACATCAGCGATAAAGAATTAAAAGTAGCATTGAGTACTCCCAATAAAAACCAACTTAAAATAGAAGGAGTCCTTACAGAATATGAAAATTTTCAGCCTCAAATCTATGTCAAAACCAATCAATCTGTCAGCTTAGTACAAGTACTCAATAACCTTAAGATAGAGCCAAAGATGGTCTATGAAGTTCGTCAGCGTGAAGATGGCTTTGTAGTAAAGGGCAATTTTAAGTCTGGAGGTAACTATACGGTAAGCATAGATAAAAGCATGCAGGGCGTGTTTGGTTCAGAGCTAGAGCAAGATTTTAGAGAAGAAGTACTCTTCGGAGATAGACAGCCCGTGATTAGCTTTGTCTCTAGTCAAGGCGTGTATTTGAGCAGTAAAGGCAATAAAAATATAGGTATCCGAATCAACAATGTCCCCAAAGTGAAAGTAGTTATCTATAAAATCTACGAAAATAACCTAGTACACTTTCTCAGGGGCAATGAATATGGATATGGAGGAGATAATCAATCTTATTATCAGTCTAGCAATAATGAATCTTATGGAGACATCATCATAGAAGAAGAATATGATACCAAGACTTTGCCTTTGGTCAATGATTTTAGGGTGTTAAATCTTGATTTTGCACAAATGAAAGACCCTAATGGAGTATATACTATTCGTGTATCTTCTACCGAAGATTTATGGCTCAATAGCTCCACGATGGTTTCTCTTTCTGACATTGGGTTTATTGCTCGTGAAACCAAAGACGATATTTATGTATTTGCCAATTCTTTGATGGATTCTAAAGCAATGAATGGGCTAAAAATTAGCCTAATAAGTCAAAGTAATCAAGTCATTGCCACTGCCAATACAGACAATGCGGGTGTAGCAGTTTTCTCTGATATCAAGAAAAAATATCCTGATAGTGATATTAGACTGATTACAGCACGCAGTAATGATGATTTTAATTACTTATCTCTTTCTCAATCTAGGGTAGATAAATCTCGCTTTGAAACAGATGGTTATTTTCAAAATCTTTCTGGTTATATGGCATTTCTCTATGGCGAAAGAGACTTGTATCGCCCAGGTGAGCAAGTAAATCTTAACGTGATAGTGCGTAATCAGACTTGGAATACAGCAGGGAAGATGCCTATTATCCTCAAATTTAAGCTTCCAAATGGAAAAGATTTGGTCAATATGCGTGGTACTTTAGATAATGATGGTGCATTTAATACTTCCATTTCTTTGCCCGCTTCGGCAGTTACGGGCATCTATCAAGTGGAGATTTACACAGCTACCAATGTGCTTCTTAACTCTATGCCCATCAATGTAGAGGAATTTATGCCTGACCGCATCAAAGTAAAACTAGCATTGGTAGAAGAAGATTTAAAGACGATTAAAAAAGACGATTTAAAAACAGGCGATTTAGCAAGAGTTCAGCTTTCTGCAGTCAATCTTTTTGGCCCACCAGCATCTGACCGCAATTATCAAATGGGCTTTTCGCTTGTGCAACAATCTTTTACAGCCAAGGCTTATACAGATTACAACTTCGGATTAAGGGCTGAGAATGAAGAAAATGGTTCTATTTTTTATTCATTAGAAGTACAAAATACAGAGGGAAAAACGGATAGCCAAGGCAAAGCACTTGAAGAGTTTACGATTCCTAAAAAATATGATAATCTTGGGCTACTTCAAGGACGAGTTTATGCGACTGTTTTTGACGAAACGGGGCGTTCTGTAAGCCGTCAAATGACTTTTGATGTCTTTACACAGCCTGTATTCTTAGGCATTAAATCTTCGGAAGAATATGTAAGCACACAGCGTAGCCTTAGCTTTAGCCTGATAGCACTCACCAAAGATCAAAGCCCTGTTTCTAGCAAAGCTATCATAGAAGTTATCCGTTTTAAATGGCAGACAGTATTGGAGAAAGACTACAACGGACGCTATAGATATGTGTCTAAGCAACAAGAGGAAGTTATTAAAAAAGAAGATATTCAAGTTAATCAAGGTTCTTCTTATAATTTTACTCCTTTAGTATCAGGTGATTATGAAGTTCGTCTTCGCAGAGAAGGGGCAGTTACTTTTGTGTCTAATAGATTCTATGCCTATGGATATGGTAATACCAACAATACTTCCTTTGAAGTAGATAAAGATGGCAAAGTAGAGATAAAATTTGACAAGAAAAATTACCAAGTGGGGGAGCAAGCCAATATATTATTTACCACTCCTTTTAATGGAAGATTACTTGTAACCGTAGAGCGTGACAAAGTAATGAAGCATTTTTATTTAGATACTAAAAATAAAAGTGCAAGTACACAATTAACCATTGAGCAAGCACATTTGCCCAATGTATTTATTACGGCTACACTCATCAAACCTGTAAGTGATGGAGCGATTCCATTGACGGTGGCACATGGTTTTGAACCTTTGCCCGTAAAGTCAAAAGATACTCAATTAGATTTAAGCATTCAGGCAGTAGAAAAATCTGAATCCAAACAAAAGCAAACCATTATTGTAAAAACAGGTCGCCCACAAGCAGGAGTACAAGTTACATTGGCAGTGGTAGATGAGGGTATTTTACAGCTTAAAAACTACCAAACACCTCAGCCTCATGATTATTTTTTCCAAAAAAGAGGCTTAGTAGTTCAACCCTATGACCTTTACCCACAACTCTTTCCAGAGATTAGCATAGGTACACCTAGC
Organism: Cytophagales bacterium; assembly: GCA_038248005.1. GTDB lineage: Bacteria > Bacteroidota > Bacteroidia > Cytophagales > Microscillaceae > JAABSX01. Next base: position 7,191 of record JBBRUH010000158.1, read on the forward strand.
ACAGGCGGGGGAGGAGATGACTTTGGAAACCGAGCCAACCCGATGGTTAATAGGAGAGTGAAATTAGTAAGATTTTGGAGTGGGGTTTTGCAGACCAATTCAGCAGGAGAGGTAAGTTATACTATAGATATTCCTCAATTTTCTGGGAGTCTTCGTATCATGGCAGTAGCATATAAGGATGGGGCTTTTGGCTCGGCATCTAAGAATATGACCATAGCAGACCCGATGGTAATCTCCACAGGTTTACCTAGATTTTTATCTCCTGGTGATAAAGTCAAAATTCCTGTTACGTTGAGCAACACTACTGAACAAGCAGGTGTCGCCCAAGTACAGCTAAAAACGACTGATAATCTCAAAATTAACTCTGACAATAGCTATTCTACTTCCGTCAAAGCCAATCAAGAAGGACAAGTAGAGTTTGAGATAGAAGCCAAATCAGTAATAGACAGTGCAAAAGTAGAAGTAGTGGTGCAGGCTTTTGGACGAACTTTTACGGAAAAATTAGACATTAATATTCGCCCGATTACAGGACTAACCAAGCAAGCAGGCAACGGACTCATATCAAGTGGAAAAAGCAAAGAAATTGACTTCAAAACAGGTCTTTTACCTTCTACTGTAACGAGTAAGATGTGGGTAAGCAAATCTCCTTTGATTCAGTTTACCAATGATTTGGAGTATCTCATCCAGTATCCACATGGCTGTGTAGAGCAAATTACTTCCTCTGTCTTTCCGCAGTTATATGCACAAGAGCTGATGAAAGCAGTCAATCCTACTCTCCAAAATACCAATCTCTATGATGCACAAGTCAGAGAAAATGTACAAGAAGGAATTATGCGTCTTCTTTCTATGCAGAGTTATAGTGGAGGTTTGCAATACTGGCCTAGTGGCTATGAGGAAAGCTGGTTCGGGACAGCCTATGGTGCTCACTTTATGATAGAAGCCCAAAAAATAGGCTACAATGTGCCTCAATCTTCTCTAGACCAAATGCTAGTCTATCTACGCCGTCAGACAGACAATAAAAAGAAAGAAGAGTATTACTACTATGATGCACAAGATAAAAGACGCAAAAAATTCATTGCTCCCAAAGAAGCTATTTATTCACTGTATGTCTTGGCACTTGCCAAGCAGCCCGATGTTTCTTTAATGAATTATTACAAGGAAAATAAAGTTTCACTTGCCCTAGACTCTAAATATTTATTGGCTACTTCTTATCTCTTATTGGGTGATAAAGAAAGCTATCAAAGTCTTTTGCCTACTAGTTTTGAGGGCGAACGCTCTGAGCAAGTGCTTTCAGGAAGTTTTCATTCTTATATACGTGATGAGGCTCTTGCCCTTAATTCACTTATTGAAGGTGATCCTGAAAATCCACAAGTAGCGATTATGGCACAAGAACTCTCTACCAATTTTAAAAATGCCAAATACCTAAATACTCAAGAGTGTGCTTTTACGATATTGGCATTGGGTAAATTAGCCAAGCAAAGCAATGAAAGCCAACTGACTGCCCAAGTGCTATTTAATGGAGCTACGGTAGGTAATTTTGTAGGGCAAGATTTATTTATCAATCAAAATCTAGCCAACGGCAAGATGAAAATCTCAACACAAGGGCAAGGAAATTTATATTATTTCTGGCAAATGCAAGGACTTGACCCATCAGGGAAAGTTAAAGAAGAGGATAATAAACTCAAAGTCCGCAAGACTTTTTATGATAGCGAAGGCAATGTAATCAAAGACTTAACCTTCCGACAAAATGATTTGGTAGTGGTGAAAGTCTCAATTACTGCTGATCCCTATTTCCGAAATTTAGACAATGTGGTAGTAACTGATATGCTTCCTGCTGGATTTGAGATTGAAAACCCAAGGCTTACACCTAATCGTGAGATTCGCTGGATTCGGACGCAAGATAGCCCCCAACACTTTGATATCAGAGATGATAGGATTAACTATTTTGTAACAGCAACAGGTAAGACCCAAAACTTTTATTACCTAGCCAGAGCAGTAAGTAAAGGCTCTTTTAAAATGGGACCTGTAAGTGCAGATGCGATGTATGATGGTAATTACTATTCCTACTATGGCTCAGGCACAGTCAATATCGTGGATAGAGTAGAAAGGAAAAATTAAAACCATCATAATAATACTCCTTCATAAAGTCATATATTTTTGGATGATTAAATACTTCGCTTGTCAAATCGGATAAATTTTTATTATAAACACAAATAGCAATAGTTGAACAACTATTACTTGTGAAAATAACAATCAATAGAATAAATTTAATAATTCAGTCATTTTGTTACTTCTTAGTCTGTTTTATAAAAATATGCACTCACGAATTTTTGGTGTAAAGTAGTTTTGCTTGTGCTAGTCTTTAAGTATCCAAATTTATCTGAAATGGCTATACAAATTAAAAATTCTGCATCTTGCCCAAAAATATTAAGATAAGATAAAAGTATAATAAAAAATATGAATAGATACTTTATTATACTGTTTTTATTATAATAGTAGGTTTAATATTTTTAAATATATATAAAATTCAGAACAATTAGATTGTTCATTTTTAACTCATGAAAAATATTTTTAAGTAAAATCTCATAAAAATAGTGGATTTCTCTTACTTTATATCTACCTTTATCCTCTTAGGGGAGTAAAGTTTTACTTAACAAGTATTTTCTTGCTATATATCCTATTATTATTTTATTTTTTACTTACTTATTTTTAATTACATGAACATTTTTGTAGCAAAGTTAGATTACAACACAGACGAAGACACTTTGAGAGAGGCGTTTGAGGAGTTCGGAGCAGTAGATTCAGTGAAAATCGTTATGGATCAATTTACAGGTCGTTCGAAAGGATTCGGATTTGTAGAAATGAACAATGACGATGAGGCTAAAGAGGCCATTAGCAGTCTAAACGACATTGAGCTCGACGGGCGTACAATCGTAGTCAAAAAGGCTGAGCCTAAAGGTGACCGTCCTAGTGGCGGCGGCGGTGGCGGCGGCGGTGGTCGTCGTTACTAGTTTTTAATCTCTCCTAGCACAAGGTTACTTTATTAACCTTGTGCTGGGTTTGATATTTTTATCAGTTGAATACGAATATCAGCATTATGTATCCTAAAAATTAGGTTTTACTACGTATCTCTTGTAGAAATTATCAATCACTGCTACAGCTTCTTCTGGAGTATCTACAATACTAATAAGGTCTAAATCTTCTAGACTCACATTTCTTTCTTTTTCCACAAGTACTTCCTTAATCCAAGTAATGAGTCCTCCCCAAAAACTTTTACCATAAAGCACAATCGGGAACCTGGCTATTTTTTTAGTTTGGATAAGTGTAAAAGCCTCGAAAAGTTCATCTAATGTACCTAACCCCCCGGGCATGACGATGAAGCCTTGTGAGTATTTGACAAACATCACCTTACGAACAAAGAAATAATCAAAATTGATAAGTTTATTAGAATCTATATAGATGTTATCAAATTGCTCAAAGGGTAAATCAATATTTAAGCCCACTGATTTACCACTTTCTCTAGCTGCTCCCTTATTACCTGCTTCCATAATGCCTGGTCCACCCCCTGTGATTACTCCAAAGCCTATTTTAACAAGCTGTGCAGCTATCTCTTCGGCAGCAATATAATAAGGATTGTCGGGTTTGCTTCGTGCCGATCCAAATATGGAAACACAAGGTCCTATCTGAGCAAGCTTCTCAAAGCCATTGACAAACTCTGCCATTACTTTAAAAATAACCCAAGAGTCAGAGCTTTTTATCTCACTTGCGTGTTGTGTCTGAAATGCCCTTTTGATGTGCAAATCTTCATCATGTTCTTTCATAAATTTAATTTTAGGTTTTTGTATAATATTATAAATCCTTCATAAAGAATCTCTTCTCCCTATTGAAAGTATAGTAGTGTTACATTTTGGTGATTTTGTCGGACAATATACCACCTCGTAAGGTGTCCCACCTGCGAAGATTTTGGTGCGACACCAAAATCCATCAAGGTTTTATCCGAC
>JBBRUH010000159.1:0-11135 GCA_038248005.1 Cytophagales bacterium
GTGGAGCAACTTAATTTTCGTGCACCACATACCCTTGTACTGCCAGCAGGCAATGGTACTCTACTTCTAGGAGCTTTCATCGGTTTTAGAGAACTCAAAGAAAGTGGAGTTATTTCTAAAATTCCTAAACTGATAGGCATTCAAGCTGCAAACTGTGCTCCTCTTGCACAAGCTTATCAGCAAAAGCAAACTCAATTTGCTAAGATTACACCACAGGCTACTATAGCAGAAGGCATCGCTATAGCAGAGCCTATGCGTGGTACACAGATGCTTGAGTATGTGGGCATCACAGGAGGAGATTTTCTGACTGTAGAGGAAGCAGAGATTAAAGAAACTTGGAAAGAACTAGCCCTCAAAGGCTATTATGTAGAGCCTACCTCGGCTGCTGTCATAGCAGGATTAAAAAATTACCTAGCTCATCATGCCCAAAAAGATGAAATAGTGGCTTCTGTCTTGACAGGTCATGGGCTTAAGAAAAGCATTTAGTAAATATTTATTTACAAACTTTAAACCTTAACATGAAGCAAGAACAAGAACAAAACGAAGAGCAAAAAAAAGAAAATATAACCCTTCCTATTTCTGAAATACTGCCCTTAGGATATTTATACCTCATAGTGTTGGGCATTACCAGTGATTCTATTTTTTATGGTCTGTTAGGTGTCAATATTATGAGTTTTTCTAGTATTCTTGATGTCTTACTCAGTCCTGTTGTACAGCTTACAAGCAATATAATTATTCCGATATTTATTATTTTAGTGCCTTTTATTAGTTATTTGACTATGCAATTTATTAAAAAGGTAAATGATAAAAAGAAACTAGAACAGAAAAAAAATATCATTAATCTCAACGTTTCGCTTAGAACTTCTTGGTTAATTTTTACGGCAGTCATGGTTTTTTTAGCTTTTATTGGTTTAGGAGTAGGAAGAGCTGTTGCTACTAAAGAACGTTTAGAAAATGGCAACTTTGCTGCAAGGAATAAACTCACCTTCCAAGATGGTAAAACTGTAGAGGTAAGAATCATTGGTAATAATAGTAGCTATATTTTTTATGTATCCAAAGGAGGCAAATCCGTCATCATTTCTCCTATCCAAGATAACATCACCAAAATAGAGGAATTAGAGAGTAAGGAGTGAGAATCGAGGAGTGAAAATCTTAGAATTGGGAAGAAGTAGCCATGATACTGACACTGTTATATGATACTGATATAATCCAATGACCTAATCCTTCAATAAATCATTATTTTATTGATGTACGAAAAAAATCGTACTTAAATTTGCTATTACGAAAGTTATCGTATATCATTGCAGTACGAAAGTTATCGTATAATAAAAAACCATATTACCATGATTAAAACCACCGACGCAGAATTAGAAATTTTGCAAGTATTGTGGCAAAACGGACCTTCTACGGTTCGTTTTGTGAACGATACTCTGAACGAACAACGTGATGAAGCCCAACAAATAGGCTATACCACTACCCTGAAAATGATGCAATTGATGAACGAAAAGAACTTTTTGTCAAGAGATGTATCACAAAGAACGCACATTTACCAAAGTCTATTAAGTGAAGAAGCTACCCAAAAGAATTTGATAGATCGCTTATTAGATACCGCCTTTGGAGGTTCTGCCAAAAAGCTAGTCATGCAAGCCCTTGGTCAGAGCAAAGCAAGTAAATCAGAATTAGAAGAAATCAAAAAATTAATCCAAGACATGGAGAAAGGAGATAATCATGAAAATCGTTGAATATATCTTACCCCCTCAATTTATAGAATCTCTCGGCTGGACTATTTTACATTCCTTATGGCAGGGAGCAATTTTGGCTATTTTGCTGACCCTTGCTTGGATTTTCTTGCGTAAAAACTCTTCTGAGTTGCGTTACTTTGTAGCTACTACGGCTTTATTTACCTTGTTTGTAGTTTCATTGCTTACTTTTTTAAGTTTGTATTTTAGCTATACAGAGCCAGCAATTAGCCCTGATTTGAGTCATCAAGAGATGATTTGGATAGCAGAACACATGCCTAGTGCTGAGATAGAAGCTAACTCAGCTTCAGCTTTACTTGGTTTTCAGCAATACTTTGCAGTGCATTTACCGCTGATAGTGAGTGCATGGTTTTTAGGTGTGGTAGTATTGATGTTACGTTTTTTGGGTGGAATAGCCTACTTACAGCGTCTCAAACACTATAAAGTAGTTCCAGCTTCTTCACATTGGGAAGGCACACTACGTTATCTAAGCACTCAAATACGTGTGAGCCAGCCAGTACGTCTCCTAGAATCTGCTATCATTCAGACTCCGATGGTCATAGGCTACTTAAAACCAGTTATTTTGTTACCCTTGGGTGCATTAAGTGGATTGCCTTTGGCACAAATTGAGAGCATCTTAGCCCATGAGTTGGCACACATTCGCCGCCATGATTACCTTGTGAATCTATTACAATCATTGGTAGATATTACCTTGTTTTTCAATCCTTTTGCTTGGTGGATTTCGGCTTGTGTGCGTGAAGAGCGTGAAAACTGCTGTGATGATATAGCTGTGCAGGCCACGGGAGATTCACTTACATTTATCAAGACATTGGCTAATTTAGAGGCTTTGAGATTAGATAGTCCTCAACTTGCGGTAGCCTTTATAGGGAATAAGGGAAGTCTTAAAAGTAGAGTTCAAAGATTAATCTATGGCAAAAATCAAAAAGCTACTTTCTCAGAAGGTTTTTTGTCTGCGTTGGTTTTATTCTTTTGCATAGGCATCGCTTCTTACCAAGCACAAGCAGACTATCAGCCCGAGCAGAAGGCTAGTATTCTCTCTATGCCTTTTGAAGAAGTAGAAGGAACTACACCATCGGAATCTAAAAAGATAGCTTCCAATGAAGAAACAGCACCTCTAGATACCATTCGCTTTGGTGATAATTTTATGCTTATTACTTCGCCTAATGGTCAAGTAGAAATCTATCAAGGCGATAAAAAAATCAAAGAAGAGGAATACGATAAATTCTCCAATCTATTTAAGGTCAAAGACAAGCAAGTAGAATTGACTAGCGAAGCATTGGGAAACAAAGGCTTACAAATTAAAATAGATGACAAAGTCAAAAACCAAGAGATAAGAGTTTTGAGAGGATATGGAACTGTCTGGGATGGGAATGGTGATTTTAATATAGTAGAACCTCCTTTTCCACCTGTTTTATTTGATGGAGGAGTAATTGTAAGCCCAGCATTTCCTATTTCACCTTTTGGTAATGCTATTACAATCTTGAGAGGAAATAGAAACCATACGATATGGACAGGAGATGAATTTAGCTTTGGACAAGATGCAAATAGCTATTTCTTTTTCGATAAAAAGAAGATAGAAGAACTTCATCAAGAAGTATTCGTCTTGCAAGAGGAAATAGAAGAACACCAAAAAAATCTCAGTAAGCAAAATAAAAAATCTGCTCAGAATGCTCGTAATGCTCAAGATGAAGCCAGAGAAAGACGCATTGAAGAACTATCAAGAGTGATAGAACAAAAAGCAAGACGAATAGAGCAACAAAGTAGCTTGGCAGAGAGGCAAGAAAATATGGTAATAGTGCAAAGAAAGTTGGCAGAAAGAAAAGAAGAACAGGCAGAAAGGCAAGAAGAGTACGCAAAAAGAAAAGAAGAATGGGCAAAAGAAACGGAGGAAGTTTTTAAAAAACTTGCAAAAGAATTAGTAAAAGACGGCTTAATTAAGGATGAAAAAGACTCAATCAAAATCTCTTATAAAGACGATGAAATTACTATCAATGGAAAAAAACTGGAGGGGAAGCAAAAAGAAAAGTACGAGGATTTACTCAAAGAAGGTCTTAATATGAAAATTAATCTAAAGGGAGGTTCTATTAGTATAGAACATCAAGATAAAGAAAAGAAAGAATAATTTCTTTGAGTGTTTAGATTTGCGATGAGAGAATGATTAAGAGCGAGATTATCAAAATAATCTCGCTTTTTTTGGCTATGGTATCTTTTTTATAGATGAAATAGTAAAAATAAAGCACTTAGTAAAAAGGAAAAAATAAACTGCTCAACAAATGACTTTTGTACTTCATATACGCAGGATATAGACCTTTTTGGATTATTTTATTTTTATAACTTTACTTATTCTCAACCATTTAAAAATAATCCTTCAATATTCAATAACTAATCACTTCTTTGATAATATAATATTACAAATGATTCGTATTTTAGGAGCTTTTTAGAAGATAGTTTCTCAAAATCTAACCAAGATAAATTATTATGAGCTTTATTTTTCTTATAGGAGGTTGTGTTGTTGTAATCTTTGGTGCTAATTGGCTAGTAGAAGGAGCATCTTCCATCGCCAAAAAATTTAGTATTCCTGATTTAGTGATTGGGCTTACGGTGGTCGCTTTTGGCACTTCTGCTCCTGAGTTAACCGTTAATTTATTTGCCTCTTTGAGTGGCAAGACCGATATAGCAATAGGCAATGCTTTGGGAAGTAATATCTTTAATACCTTTGTGATTTTAGGGATTGCTGCCATTATCTACCCTGTTACTGTAAAGAGTAATACGGTTTGGAAGGAAATTCCCTTGAGTTTATTGGCTGCTTTGGTGGTAGGCATCTGTGCCAATGACATCTACTTAGACCAATCTACTAAAAATGCTTTGACCAGAACTGATGGCTTGGTGATGCTTGGCTTTTTTATCATTTTTATGTATTATACTTTTATAGTAGCCAAGAGTGGAATAGGAGAAGAAGAAGAAGAAACAGAAAAAATAAAGGAATTGAGTTTAGGCATTTCTATATTTTATGTTTTGCTGGGCTTAGTTTCCCTAATCATAGGTGGCAAACTGTTAGTAGATGGAGCAGTTGCCATAGCCCAATCATTCGGAATGAGTGAAGCAATTATTGGTCTGACCATTGTAGCCGCAGGCACTTCTATGCCTGAGTTAGCTACTTCGGCAGTGGCAGCCTACAAAAAGAAATCAGATATTGCCATAGGCAATGTAGTGGGTTCAAATATCTTTAATATATTTTTTATTCTAGGCATTAGTGCTACGATTAGTCCCTTACCTTTTAGACCAGAAGCCAATTTAGATGTATTTATGACTATTTTTTCGAGCATCTTGATGTTTAGCTTTACGCTGATAGGCAAAGGCAGGCAAATCACAAGATTAGAAGGTGCTTTGTTTATCGTAATATACATTGCGTATGTGAGTTATTTATTGATACAAATATAAAATTGAGGGAGTAAGCTATATTGAGAAATGTATTTACTCTCCTCTATAATTAATATAAGCCCAATTTTACGCATATATTAGTAATATCAGCATAATTTTCTGATTTAGTTAAAGTACTCATTATCAAATTATTACAAACTCATAATCTATCACTCATAACTCATTTTTTGCTTAGTAAGGCTATCAAAATAAACTAATCAATAATCTCTTACTTAGTGTTTATTAAAAGAAAGAAAATTAGGTTTATCTAGCTTTCTAGAGATGCGAAAAGCAGCATTGACCAAGCCTACGTGGCTATAAGTCTGAGGGAAATTACCCCATTGACTTCCTGTTTTGGCGTTTACATCTTCACTCAGTAAATCTAAGTGATTGCTGTAAGAGGTGAGGTTCTCAAACTCTATGATGGCTTCATCTAATCTGCCTACGCAAGCCAATGCTTCTACATACCAAAATGCACAGATAAAGAAAGTGGATTCTGGTTCGCCAAAATCATCTGCATGCTTATATCTAAAAAACAAGCCATTTTCTGCTTTTAGCTCACTTTCTAATACTTCTAAATGCTTGCGTGCTTTTTCAGTATTAGGGTCTAAGTAATTCATCGTAATAAGTTGCAGAGTACTGGCATCCAGATTTTTAGAGCCAATGGCTTGTGTATAAACACCTCGTTCTTCATCATAGCAAGCTTCTATTTTTTCAGTAGCTCGCTCTGCTAGTTTAGTAGCAATTGCCATCATTTTATCATCTTTCAAGAATTTAGCAATACGGATAGCTGCATTGCTTCCAGCCCAATGAAAAAGATACGTATAAGAGTGAAACTGAGCAAAATGTCTAAACTCCCAAAGTCCTGCATCAGGTTCTTCCATCGTTTCTTCTATCTTGCGAAGTAATCTAAAGATAAGCTTATCAGAATCTGTTCTTTCTTTATAAGTAAAGCGATCATCAGCATAAAGAGGCAATAAAGATACTAAAATTTGTCCATACACATCATTTTGGATGTGTTCGTAAGCCTGATTTCCGAGTCTCACAGGGCGGTTATTACCCAGATAGCCACTTAAATCTAAGATTTCTTCCACAATAGAACTTTCACCACTAATGGTATAAAGAGGCTGTAATCGTTCATCATCTTTCATAGAGATATTGGCAATGTACTGAAAATACATTTCAAGCTCTTCAAAGTGACCGATATGATTAAAGGCATTGAGTGTGTAGTAAGTATCTCGCATCCAACAGTAGCGATAATCCCAGTTACGTCCACTTTGCGGTGCTTCGGGAAGGCTCATCGTGGCAGAGGCGATAATTGCACCTGTATCTTCGTATTGGTGCATTTTGAGGGTAAGTGCAGAACGAATGACTTGATGCTGATAAAAATCACTGATACTTGTACTTTTTACCCAACGTCTCCAGTATTTAGTAGTATTGATTAAAAAATCTTCTACTGTCCGCTGAATAGGAGCTTCCATAGGTGCTCCATACGTCAAAATCAAATATTTAGGGTCATTTAAAAAGAAGGATTGCTCATCTTCTAAATGGGTGAGAGATGCGTTGGTAGTAAGTCTCATTGTTTTTTCTAAACCTTGAAACTCAATGTGATTGCTTCCTCTATGACTTTTAGGAATAAAACTACCATAATCTCCCACAGGATTACAGATGATTCTTACTCTTGGATTTCCTGAAACTCTTTCTACCTTACGAATAAGCATTAAAGGACGGTAATAACGGTCATGTTGATAAAAACGAGGTGCAAAATCTGTAACTCGATAAGTGCCTTCAGAGCAAGTAATCTCAGTGCAAAGTACATTCGTGTTTTCTATGTAGTATTGCTTAGAGGTAAAGTTTTTCTCTTCGTGCGGAAGAATAGTAAATTTCCCTCCTTTTTCGGTATCCAAGATACTCCCAAATACAAAAGTACTGTCAAAGCGAGGCCAGCAAAGCCAAGCAATATTGGTGTCTAGCCCAATGTGTGCTAAGAAAGCACAGTTTCCGATGAGTCCGTAAGGATAAACGTGTTTTTCTTCCATAAGAGTTTGAGTATTTAGTTAGTATATTATTGTTTATTGAGAAGTTATAAATTATTGATTTTTAGCTACCTAGGGCTTACATTTCGGTAATAATTTGTATCGATAAAAAGAAGTTAAAAAAATTAAATGCCTGATATTCAATAACTTAAACTAATAAATACCATTCAAGTGAAGACGCTTGAACGAGGTGAATAGCTGGTGCAAGCCTCTTGGCTTGCACCTCTCTTTACCCATAAAATTGTTGTAATGTCTAATTAGCATTCTAAAAAAGCAATTAGATAAAAACAGGGTAAAATTTTATTTATATCTGAAAAATACACTTTTGATTTTGGTTATCAACATGTTTTTTTACCGAAATATGAGTTAAATAGATGGTCAAAATTAGTTTGTATTTTAATGTTATTATAAAAAACTGATTATCAGTACTTTAATATAAAAACTCATCACTCATCATTTATAACTCATCACTTAACTGAGTAACTTATAACCAATTTCTTCCTTAGTAAGGAAAGATTGAGTCTAGTTTGCTACTCTTGCTTCTTAGGTAAAAATCAGCCAAAACCAATGCTGCCATTGCCTCTACTATAGGTACAGCACGGGGCACTACACAAGGGTCATGTCTTCCTTTCCCTGATACGGTTACAGACTCCCCTGCTTCATTAAGGCTATCTTGGTCACGCATCGTAGTGGCTACAGGCTTAAAAGCTACCCTAAAATAAATATCTTCTCCATTACTAATGCCACCTTGTACGCCTCCTGAGTGATTACTTTGTGTCTTGACTTTTCCATCTTCCTTAGTAAAGATATCATTGTGTTCAGAGCCGCGCATATTTACGCCCTCGAAACCACTTCCATATTCAAAACCTTTTACGGCGTTGATACTCAGCATTGCTTTGCCTAGTTCGGCATGTAGTTTATCAAAGACAGGCTCTCCCCAGCCTACGGGTACATTCTGAATTACTGCTGAAACTACGCCTCCAATGGTATCTCCTTCTTTTCGGATTTGCTTGATGAAGTCTTCCATTTCTTGGGCAAGAGCTGTATCAGGACATCTGACGGCATTGCTTTCTGTGAGGCTAAAGTCTATTTCTTTGTAGTTTTTGGTTAATTTAAGAGGGCCTACTTCAGATACATACGCCTGAATATTTATGTTAGCTACTCGTTTGAGAAGTAGCTTCGCAACTGCCCCTGCGGCTACCCGAGCAGCAGTCTCTCTAGCGGAGCTGCGTCCACCTCCACGGTAGTCTCTCACACCATATTTTGCAAAATAAGTGTAATCAGCATGAGAAGGTCTAAATTTATCTGCAATGTGGCTATAGTCTTTGCTTTTGGCATCTTGATTTCTAATCACAATAGCGATGGGTGTTCCTGTAGATTCACCCTCAAATACTCCTGATAGAATCTCAAAAGTATCTTCTTCTTGGCGTTGTGTTACGATGCTAGATTGACCTGGTCGGCGGCGAGAAAGTTCTGACTGAATAAATGCTTCATCTATCTTAAGACCTGCAGGACAGCCATCTATTACTACCCCTATTGCAAGCCCATGCGACTCACCAAAGGTGCTAATCTGAAATAATGTGCCGTATGTATTGTTCAATTTTATTTAGTTTTAATGGCTATAGAACACCCAAAATTAAGAATTTATTAGGCAAAAGCATAAAAATCTTAGAATTTAAGGATTAAAATCAAACCTATTTCATTAAAAAAGCCATATAAATATCCAAAAGACCAAAAAAGCCAGCGCCTATTATCCAAAACCAAGAGAGAAAGGATTTAAAAAGATTTTTGGGATGATTAAAAAGTAAAAGGCACAAGAAAATATGTGCCACAAAGAAAATATCCAATCCCTGCATTACTTAAGTTCTCTTAACTCTATTACTTTCTTATATAAAAGCCAATCCTATCCTTCTAGCAGCTAATTCTTCTTTTATTTCATCCAAAACTGCGGGATCATCTATAGTAGAAGGAATGGTAAACGCTTCACCATCAGCTATCTTGCGGAGTGTTTTGCGGAGTATTTTACCTGAGCGTGTTTTGGGTAATCTCTTCACAAGCAAGGAGTGTTTAAAACAAGCCAAAGGGCCTATTTCTTCTCTGATGGTTTTGACCAAAGCAGCTTCTAAATCATTAGAAGATATATTTTCACCATCTTTTAAGACCACTAAGCCTATCGGAACTTGACCTTTGAGTTCGTCGGCAATGCCTATGACAGCACATTCGGCTACAGAAGCATGTTTGGCTACCATTTCTTCCATTTCACCTGTGGAAAGTCTATGCCCTGCTACATTAATCACATCATCCATTCTGCCCATTACATAGATATACCCTTCTTCATCTTTATAGCCACCATCTCCACTTAGATAATATCCTGGGTAAGCATTTAAGTAAGATTCTTTAAACCTTGCTGAATCTTGCCAAAGTGTGGGTAAACAGCCAGGAGGCAAGGGCAATTTAATGACTACAGCTCCTTCTTGATTTGCACCTACTTCTTCACCTGCTTCATTGAGAATCCGAATGTCATAGCCTGATACAGTTTTTCCTGCTGACCCAGGTTTGATAGGCAACTCTTCTACTCCAAGCATATTGGCAATCATGGGCCAGCCTGACTCTGTCTGCCACCAATGATCTATGACAGGTAATTGAGTAAGGTCTTTGAGCCATTGATAAGTAGAAACATCACACCGCTCACCTGCCACAAAAATAGCTTTTAAGCTACTTGTATCATATTTTTGGTATAGAGAGCCTTCTCCATCTTCTTTGCGAATAGCACGAAAAGCAGTAGGAGCTGTAAAAAAGGTATTGACCTTATGCTTTTCTATTACCCTCCAAAACGTGCCAGCATCAGGTGTTTTAATGGGTTTTCCCTCAAATAAAATAGTCGTAGCCCCACAAATAAGAGGAGCATAGACAATATAAGAATGACCTACCACCCAGCCTACATCAGAAGCTGCCCAAAAAATATCTCCTGCCTTGGTATTATAAATTTTTTCGAAACTAAATCGCATCGCTACGGCATGCCCTCCATTATCACGTACTATTCCCTTGGGTTTTCCTGTAGTGCCAGAGGTATAAAGAATATAAAGAGGGTCAGTTGATTTGACAGATACACAGTCAGGCATATCCGTTGCTGTTTTTAGCAATGTATTCCAGTCCAAATCACGTCCTTCTTGAAGCTCAGCTTGACACATTTCTCTTTGGAAGACAATTGTTTTTTCGGGTTTGAAAGTAGCCTCTTCTAATGCCTTGTCTAAGAGGGGTTTATAGGGAATGATTTTTTCTATTTCTATGCCACAAGAAGCAGAGAGGACTACTTTGGGGTGAGCATCGTCTATCCTGATAGCCAACTCATGGGCAGCAAATCCACCAAAAACTACAGAATGTATCGCTCCTAATCGTGCTACAGCGAGCATAGCAATAGCAGCTTCGGGTATCATAGGCATATAAATGACCACAGCATCGCCTTTAGTTACGCCTAAGTTTTTTAAGATTCCTGCAAAGCGTGCTACTTCATCTCTTAGCTCGAGGTAGGTATATTTGCGGATAGTATTGGTTACAGGGGAGTCATAAATAATGGCTGTTTGTGGGCCTCTTCCATTTTCTATATGGTAATCTAAGGCTAAATGACAGGTATTTAGCTCCCCATCCTCAAACCATTGATAAAGATCATCTTCATTTTGACTTAGAATATTGGTAGGTTTTTTAAACCAATCAATATTTTCTGCTTGTTTTGCCCAAAATGACGCTGAATCTTGTTGAGCTTCTAGGTATAAGTTTTGATATTTTGACATGTATTTTATATTTACTTTGTTTTATTTTTAAAAGACCTCTTTTTTATAAAATTACATTTTCTATTTTTTAAATTCTAGTTTTTGAAGCTTTTTTATGCTAAATAACTATAGTTATGACCTTATCTGGA
>JBBRUH010000160.1:0-11126 GCA_038248005.1 Cytophagales bacterium
CCAAACAACCCGAAGCTGAGAAAGTATAGGTAAGAGGTAAGTTATTCTGTTAAAATACTGATAATCCGATTTTTATAGTAATATCAAAATGTAAACTAATTTTGACTATTTACTTAAGTTATTAATTATTGGGTTACTGATAATAAGCGTTTTGGTCAAAATAAATATCCATTTTATTTTTAAACCATTGCTATTAGTATAATTAAAATATACTAATAATAAATTTTGTAAAATCTAAATGGGTTTTGAAATAATGTTTTTTTAACAAACTACTTTTTAAATATAAAGTCTATTATTATTGATAATAATAGACTTTTTTTATGTGTAAAATAAAATTTTAAAATACATCGTAAGTCAATTAATATTCTTATTTTTAAACATAATAATTAAATAAGCTGTATTAGGTAATATTTGTAAAACAAATTACATACACACACGTGTAAAAAAATTAATGGAAGAACACGAAATAACATCTTTACTTCCTCCCTGGCTAGTACATTCTAAAAATTACTCATTGGTCATTACAGATTTAGAAGGAAATTATATTTATACCAATGATATATTTAAAAGCAGATTTTCTTTTCTTGCGAGTGATTTTACAGGAATGCCTTTTTCTGAAAGCATACACCCTGCTGATACAGAAAAATGTAACCTTGCAGCTTATCATTGTATTACACATCCAGACGAAGTAGTGGCTGTAAAAGTAAGAAAGCCAGATAACCTAGAAGGTGATTTTTATTGGACTCAATGGGAGTTTTCGCTTTTCAAAGATAAAAATAATGAACCTAAAGGGATTCTCTGCATCGGTCATGACATTACCGAAAGTATGAGAACAGCTCAAATGGCTATTGAATTTGCGGAAAAAACAGAAAAAATCATTGAGAATTTTACAGATGGCTTCTATGTCCTAGATAAAGAGTGGAGATTCATCAAAACTAATAGGGTAACTGAAAATATATTTAACATTAGTCAGGAAAATTTAATCGGAAAGGTTATTTGGGATATTTTTCCTGAGGATACTCATTTATATTATGCTAAACAATTTAGAAAAGCTGTCTTAGAAAATATTACTGTTAATTTTGAAGATTATAATCAGCTCCTTCAACAATGGTTTAAATTTACAGCATATTCCTCACCAGAAGGACTTACTGTTTTTTTTAGAGATGTTACCCTCGAGCATCAAATACAAGCAGAACTCAAAAACTCTGAATATAAACTCAGAGCCATTTTAGACAGTAGTACTGATAGTAATATATTAATCAGCCCTGATTTGAAAGTATTGAGCGTTGATAAAACTGCTAAAAGAGATTCAATCAAAACACAGGGACAAGAAATCAAAGAAGGGGACGACTTTTCACAATACATAGTAAAAGGAACTGAAAAAGAGTTTAAAGAAGATTTTACGAAGGCACTAGCAGGTGAAAATATCATCTTAGAAAAAGAACTTTTATTTGAAAATGGACTTTCAATGTGGTTTGAAGCCTCTTATGCTCCTGTCTATGATGAGGATGGAAAAATTATGGGGGTCAGCTTTAATGCTACTGATATCAATCAAAGAAAACAAGCTGAACAAAAACTCATAGAATCAGAATATATGCTCAGTGCTATTTATAATAGTACTAGCGAGGCAAATAGTTTTATCAGTTTAGATTTCAAATTGCTTTACTTCAATAAAGTAGCTTCAGAAATGATTCAAGATATGTTCCAAAAAGAACCTCAAATAGGAGATGACTACTTTGATTATATTTTACCTCATTTAAAAGAAGAGTTCAGACAAGATTTTGAAGAGGTATTAAAAGGAAATACTATCAGAAAAGAGAAAACAGATGGTGCAAAATGGTATCAATTTTCAATATTCCCTGTCTATAATTTGAATAATGAACTAGTAGGTCTTGCTGATAATGTAATAGACATCACGGAAAGTAAACAAAATGAACTACAAATCATTGCTCAAAACGAAAAACTTAAAGCCATTGCTTGGCACCAAGCCCACAAAGTAAGAAGACCTGTAGCGACTATCTTGGGTCTCATTGCTTTAATTAAAGAGGAGAATGACCTATCAGAAATCTTATTATATATAGATTTTCTCCAACATGCTACTAATGAATTAGACCAGGTTATCCATACAATTGTAGGTTATACTCAAGATATGAAATAATAAGTGAGTTATGAGTTATGAATTATATGATAATGAGTGTTTTACCTTGGTTACATCAAACGATTATTCTGATACTGTTACTAAATTTAGAAATACCTTTCCCAAACCTCCCCTAAAAACTAATAAGCCAATCTCTCAATATATTTGCTTAATTTTACACCTCAATTTTTAGCAAAGCGGACTGACATTATACTTATGAGTTTTCAAGAAGAAATATCCAAAAGAAAGACATTTGCCATCATTAGCCACCCCGATGCCGGTAAAACAACCCTCACCGAAAAGTTTTTACTCTTTGGCGGAGCTATCCATACTGCGGGAGCAGTTAAAAATAATAAAATCAAAAAAACAGCAACCAGTGATTTTATGGAGATAGAAAAGCAAAGAGGTATCTCTGTGGCTACTTCTGTGATGGGTTTTGATTATTTGGGTAAGCGAGTTAATATCTTAGATACTCCTGGACACAAAGACTTTGCAGAAGATACTTACCGAACGCTTACTGCCGTAGATAGTGTAATCTTGGTGGTAGATTGTGTTAAAGGTGTAGAGGAACAAACTGAAAGACTGATGGAAGTCTGCCGTATGCGAAAAACACCTGTGATTATCTTTGTCAATAAAATGGACAGAGAGGGCAAAGATTCTTATGATTTGCTAGATGAATTGGAAGAAAAGCTTCAAATCAAGGTGCGTCCATTAAGCTGGCCCATTAGCCAAGGACAGACTTTTAAGGGCGTTTATAACTTATACAAAAGAGAACTTAATCTATTTGAGGCTGATAAAACCAAAAGAGCTACTCACATAATAAAATTAAAAGACCTTGCTGATGAACAGCTAGATAAACTGATTGGTGAAAAATACAGCAAGCAACTTCGTGAAGATGTAAATCTTGTAGATAGTGTTTATGAGCCTTTTGACCAAGAAAGCTATGCAGCAGGGGATTTAGCACCTGTATTTTATGGCAGTGCTGTCAATAACTTCGGAGTGCAAGAGTTGCTAGAGACTTTCCTAGAAATCGCTCCTAGTCCTATGCCTCGTGAGACAAGCCAAAGATCTGTAGAAGCTAAAGAAGATAAATTAACGGGCTTTGTGTTTAAAATCCACGCCAACTTAGACCCCAATCACCGTGATAGAATTGCTTTTTTAAGAATTTGCTCAGGCAAGCTAGAACGCAATAAAAAATACTACCATACTCGCCTTAAAAAACAACTCCGTTTTGCTAATCCTACGCAGTTTATGGCAAATGAAAAAAGTATTATAGAAGATGCATTTCCTGGAGATGTAGTAGGTCTCTATGACAGTGGCACTTTCAAAATAGGAGATACACTCACAGAAGGAGAAGACTTACAATTTAGAGGGATTCCTAGCTTTTCACCAGAAATTTTTAGAGAAGTCATCAACAAAGACCCGCTGAGAAGTAAGCAATTAGACAAAGGCGTTTATCAACTCATGGATGAAGGAGTAGCACAGCTATTTATCCAACAACCTGGCAATCGTAAAATCATCGGTACAGTAGGTGAGCTTCAGTTTGATGTAATCAAATTCAGATTAGAACACGAATATGGTGCTCAGTGTATCTTTCAAAATCTCAATTATTTTAAAGCCTATTGGGTTACAAGCAATGACCCCAAAGAACTGGCTGATTTTGTGCATAAAAAATCATCTTATCTTGCCATGGACAAAGAAGGTGCTCCCGTATTTTTGGCAGAAAGTGAGTGGGCTTTGCGTATGTTTAAAGATACGTATCCAGGCTTAATCTTCCATACTAATTCGGAGTTTAAGACTGCCAATTAAAGGGTGATGAGCGAGTTATGAATTTGTAATAATTTGATAATGAGCATTTTACTTAAACTAACTCATTACTTTATGTAATGATTGTTCCTAAAAAATACAAAGTAGCTTACTGAATCAAATATAAAATATACTTTTGTACTCATTAAAGCCAAAGTTGGCTAAAATGTTTTGCCATAGAACTTTGAGTAAGGAGCATTTCTCTTTCTTCTTGTGATAGTTTGGTTTCTTGTACTTTCAGTTCCCAAAAGTTTACTTGCTTTTGAAAGTCTTTTAGATTTAACTGTGTAGCAGATTTTTCATATTGCTTCATCAAGTTATTTAATTCTTCATCTAACTGACTGACGACGGGATTTTCGGGTGCAGCCATCGCATTGCCAAATCTACTTTTTAAATATCCCTGAGCATTTTTAGGAAAATTTTCATCCAAAAACTTATCCAAATCAAGTTCTGAATCTTGTGAATAATTATTTTTGTCTGTATCTTGTTTTCCTAAATCTTTTAGGATATTATTGGCAAAAGCATCAAAAGGATTTTCTTCTTTTCTCATTTTTATTTTGATTTTGGTGTCTTATTTTAGTGAAAATTTGGCTTTGCAAGATTACAAAGGCTTTCTTGATAAAAAACATCTTTATTAAGTAAACTCTCATGCTTGCAAGGTTTATCCTTAAAAAATACAATTTATGAAGATTGCTTTTATACAAACAGGAGGTACTATAGATAAGGATTATCCCAAATCTGAAAAAGGCTGGGCTTTTGAAATAGATGAACCCGCTTACTTGCGAATCCTTAAAAAATTAAACCCCTCTTTTGAGTATTCCTCTGTTTTAGGGCTGAAGAAAGATAGTACAGAAATAACTCAATCTGATAGACAAAAGTTATTTGATTTGTGTAAATCCATTGGCTATCACAGAATAATCATAACTCATGGGACAGATACTTTGCTCGAAACAGCTACTTTTTTACAAAAAATCTCAGGAAAGGTCATTGTACTAACAGGGGCTATGCGTCCAGAGCGATTTACTAACTCTGACGCAAGCATCAATTTAGGAATTGCCATAGGAGCAGTACAAGTACTTACAGAAGGAGTTTATATTGCTATGCACGGCTTAGTATTGCCATGGCAGGAGGTAAGCAGAGATGAAGATACTAGGAAGTTTATCAAAAAAAGTGTTTTGTGAAGATACAAATTAGAGGAGTAGTGAATTTTTAGATATGTGTAAACAATAAAAAAAGGTAAAATTAAATTTTACCTTTTTAATAAATGCCTTATATTTCCACAGGTTAATTTAAGCTGTAAAATCAGCTCAATAAGTATTACCTGTCCTGCCAACTTTTGGACATCTTCCCGATGTGAGTTGGCTATCTGCCCATCTCGCAAATTCATACTTACTCGTACTTGTATAGTCATGTTTCGGTACACTTTTTAAATCAGTGATTTCTTTTGTTACGTTCCAGTCAAGTTTCCCATTGACCATAAAGAAATTCAAAACTTCGTTTGCTTCCTTCACATCTAGAAAAGCTAATATTCCTTGTGAAACTTCTGATTTTATTCTTAAATATAATTATTTTTATTTATAATAAAACAATACTAATAATATTTCAGCTAATCAAGATTTGTAATCCCGCTTAAAGAGCCATAAGATTTGTAATCTGATATTAAAACAAAAAACCCATCTGGAAGCCAGTATGGGTTTTTTAAGGGATTCAAAAAAAACAAAAAGCCTCCAGTCCCTAAGGATTTAATTAATCTCAACAGGGAAAACAATTCTTATTTTTAAGCAGGGAGCTTTCTGTTCTCAATCCCTTCTATTCGCTCAGTTGTGTAATCAAGTCATAGAATTTTTTATCTATCTGACCTACATTATCTGCTTTCTGCATTTCACCTAGTTTTGCAAGGTTACGTTTGTAGTGAAGCAAGGCAGTAGAGATTACTTTTAAATCATCTACGGTTACATTTAATTTAGTTTTACTGGCAAGTGATTCACCACGTGTATGTGAAGCCAGCGACTCACTGCTTGTCTGATAAGCTTGAGTTTCTTCAGTAGGTTGTGCTGCTACAGCATTGGGTTTTTGAAACATATCTACTAGACGAGTTAAGATAGATTTGGGAGATACAAAAGATAAAGTCTGCATATTTTTATTTTTTAAAGGTAATCTAAATGGTATTATTATTATTGCTGCTATTGCTAATATTATTATTTTATGCCGTTGCCTGTGTCCTCGTAGGCTACTGAAATATGATTGAGTGTTTTGCGAAGTTCAAGGTTCTCATTTTTGAGCATCAAGATATTTTGCTCCAAGTCTGCGATTCTGTCTAATAATGTTAATGAAAGTTCTCTAAATGTCTTTTCTACCAGTTCTTGGATATGTGTAGGAGATTTAGAGTCTTCAGTTTCCCTTTTTGCTTGAGGAGGAGCTACTGTAGTTTGTTCTTTTTCTTTGGGGGGGTTAATGACCCAGACAAATTCACGTTGAGGATTTTGTATATGTAAAGTATTCATGGTTATATCGTTTAAGGTTTTATATTATTTTTTGAGCATTATGACCATTATAAATAAGCCTACTACGGGCATCAGTATCATCAGACCACTCATAAACCAAAGTGACCACCAGCCTCCAATCATCCACTCAAACCACTTGGTATAGAGTACTAAAATGAGAGCATCTAAGTAGAGTGTAATCGCCCCAGGACAAAAAGCATTGTCCCACTGTTCTTCGTGAAAAAGTACGATGACCATCAAAACTGAAATAGCCAAGCCATATAAAGTAGCATCTATCTGAATATCACCCGAGAAAGTACTCGCTGGAACAGCTAATAGAAAGCAATTTTTAAGGACTACTACATTAAAGGCGACAATCAGTAAAAGCACTAAGCCTTTAATGGCTGAAGAGGTAAAGACATCTGATAAGCCTGCTCCGTTGTTTGCTACTGTACCCGAACTTGAGCTTGCACTAACAGGAGTAGTTTTGGCTTTAGTAGGTGCTTTTTTTCGTGTTGTTGTTGTTCGTTTTTGAGTCGTAACCATTTTTTCTCAATTCCTTTTTGTTATTTGATAATTTATTACAAAAATTTGCTAATTTGGTAAACATTTAAGTTTATAGTTAGGAATTTGAGCAAATCTTTGTTTTTCTCAAGTCCCTATTAATTGTTTGTTCTCATTGATAAGAGAGTTTAATTTTTAGCATTATTTGTTTATAATATTAACAATTGCTAATTATATAGGCAAATATAAAACATTTGTTTGCATATTTCCAAAAATATTGTTGAATTTTTGCTATTATTTTTAACAATTTTATTTCTAGGTCTCTAAAGTACTGATACTGTGGAAACTAGCTTTCAAAATAACATCTGCTCAAATTATGCTCAATTACTTATCCTAAAAAGCCCTGAAATGACTTCTTAGTTCCTCGAAATGACTTCCAAAATCACTTTTATTCTTAAAACCCTGATAGTCAAAAGATAGGATATTGAGTTTCCTTTTAGATGGTTTTTAAAGTATATAATTCATGTTATGTTAAGTAATGGAAGGATAATGATTTGAGTTAGATAAAAAATCTTATTCCCTGAAGACGGAATTATAAATCCTGGCTAGTGGAACTAGCAGGTTATGTACGGCTTATAAAGCTGAAATTAGATTGGAAATCTTATGGCTTTTAAATTGGGATGATGAATCCTGACTAACAAAATATTTTAAATGCAATAGCTATAATAGATGAAAACTTGATAGGGAGTATATTGGTGATTTGTAAGGCATAAACCACAAGGTTTTTACCTTACAAATAAAGATTTGATTAATAGACTAATGAAGAAGAAAGGTTTTTTGTAAATAATACGTCCTTTTTTGGTGCGTAATACTAATCGGTGGTTAGCAAAAAAGTAAATATCTTGGGCTAAATATTTACTCTTTTTTCTAAAAGACCAGCTTTTCTTGAAAGTAGATAAAGGTATGACAGGCAATGACTGATAATTATAATTAATAATTACCTTCTCGTCAGTATTATTAATGATAACCTCAGCACCTTCATTGCTTTTTATAATCAAATTTGCCTCTATTTTTACTTTTTTACTTTCTTTCATAAGTCGTAATACTGATTTTTCCATTCATTGTCCATTCTGTTAATTCTTCTGAGCCTGTTTCTCTTGGAACTCCTATCTTAAAATTCTCAAATGAATAATCAATGACTGCATTTCTACCAGTGAGTTTATCATACAGACCAATGGCCAATTCTTCCCAGCTACGTGGTTCATTTTTCTTGTCGCTCATAATATTTTAGTTTTTGTTTTAAATTGAAATTATACATTCTTAACTACTGAGCAGTTTGAATGTTTATAATTAATTTTCATATAAGATTTTATGAGGTATGTTTAGTGAAAAGGATGCTCAACTCCCTCACCAATAAAGAACTCGGTTTCAAAGGGTTTATTTTCTTTATTCAAGCCTTGATTTTTATTAGAATAGGCAAGATAGCAGATTAAAAATCTTGTGCTCTGAAATTGGGGCTAAAAATTTGGACTAGCTGAATGGTCAAACTTATGACACAGTTTGTTGGTCTCCCCAACGGCAAGCCGAAGGGTAAGACCAACAAAGGCGAGAATCTTATGCTCTGAAATTGGGATTAGAAATTTGGACTAGCTGGGGAATACTTAGAATAGTATCGTGATAAAATCAAATTCTAAATAATCTTCTATATCATTACTTGTATTTTGCTTACTGATGAGTATCCCTTTTGAGGTAGGATATATATTTGAAAAGTCATACTGATTTGCTGGAAAAGGTTCGGTTTCACCCATTACATTTCCTTGTTTGTCCAAAACCATAATTGAGAATGCTGCATTAAAATATTTGTTATCTTCTCCCTTATCATTTTTCTCAACCTGCTTGTGCTTTACTAATCTATAAATAAAGTTTTTGTGTTTGTCATAAAAAAGTCCTTGATAATGTGCTTTAAGGCTGTAGTCTTTTTGATATTGTTGAGATTTAGCATTTGATGGAAGAAATGTAAAATTATCTTCCGTATATCTACTTTTGGCACAAATCTGAGTTTCTTGCTTAGCTTTGTATTGATGTATGTAGTTAGATTTTGTAAAGCCTAGATAAATATCGCCTTTCTGAGTAAGTACAAAAGGAAATTTCTTATCATAGGGGTTTTGTTGTCCCTCTGTATATTCACTAGGACAGTTTCCTTGTAAGTTTTTGAATATTTTCTCCTCTAAAGAATACTCTACCAAGATAGGTTTTTTATAAAACTCCTTGTCATAAGGATTCTCAAAAAATAAGTATTCACAATGAAATAAAATACTTCTTGAAGATGGTAAATATAAAAACCTTACCCCCACATTTGGATAAGCTGCCAAGAAATATCCTTTATCTGAAGAAGTGCCATCAGGCAAATCGTTATCTATTGTCCATTTATTAATAACCTCTCCCTTTGAATTAACTAAATAAAGTTTTTTCAGAAAACCCGTATGTATAAAAATAGAATCTGTATCATGAACATAAAAATCTGTTAAGTTTAGAATCTGATGCTCACCCTCTTTCTGAATAACAATACTTTTTTTGTGTGATTTTGAAGATAAATCTATTATTTCAATAACAGATGTTGCTTTATTATAGCCATAATAAAGTAACTCCTCTGCCGATTCATATACAAAATCAATAGAGAAAAAATATTGATGATTTTTTGTTTCAATTTTTATTTCTTTTGTAGAATAAGATAAAACATCTCGACTACTTTCACAAGATTGAGTTTCTAGGTTTGATTCACAAGAAAATAATAAATAAAGTAAAAATAAACTTCCATACCTTGAGTATTTCAATATTTTCATAGATTTGTATAGTTGTTTGATGATTTTGGGGTTGTAGTACTACTCAAAATTTATAAACTTAAACAATTCCTCTAATTTTATTCATGGTGTAAATAATCCGTTGCAAGGTGATAGTTTTGTCAAAAAATAAATAAAGAAATTGGCTTAGCTATCTTTCAGGCACATTTACTCTACGTGTGTAACGGAAAATTTACACTAACATTTTATTTACAGCTTTTATAGAAAACTAAATTTTCCTCAGTTCCGTAATCTTACTAACAATAATAATAGAGGAATACATATCATGGTATAGCTGCAGCTCATAATATAACTGCAGCCTTACTTATTACCAGACATTAGCATAGTATCAATTAAAAATGTCCTATTTTATCTGAGTACTAAGTGCCATTGCTACACAACATGAGCTTCCACCATAAACACAATTACAAGTTTCATCTTCATAACCTACTTGACTGTAACCAGCAGGACATTCGGCACTAATATTTTGAATAGATGTTAAGGCTACTAAGATTAAAGTTACCGCAAAAATAATGAGTTTAGAGATTGTTTTCATAATTTATCAATTAAAATTTTTTAATATTTTATATATGTAATCTAGGATAAAGCAAAATAAAATACAATTTTTTACTAATTTTTTACTAATTTTTTACTAATTATATAATTATTTTTATTTTAAATATAAATTTATTGCTAAAAAGGACACTCCTCCACTACTCCCTCACCGACAAAAAACTCGGTTTCAAAGGTGTTATTTTCTTTATTCAAGCCTTGATTTTTGTCGGGAAATAGGCTTGCTATCTTCCTGAGTCCATATATCTCGCAGAGAGCTTCTAGGTTTACTACTTCTAGAATCTGTAACTTACGCTGAGATTTATCACTACGGTCTTCTCTGTATAAGAAGAGTGCTTTGAAGAGTTTCTGACGGACAGCTTCGGAGTATTCGGTGTGTTGGAGTTCTTGGTAAATGTGTTTGATTTGTACTTCTCGCTCGCTTCTGGTGTAGCTTTCCCCTATTTTAAAAGCGGCAATAATCTCTAAATAATACTTCTGGTTGATTTCTTCGCTCAAAGTCAGTGAAGACTTGGCTAATAGTTGTGCTGCTCTAAACTGCCTCGCAATGCCTAGGTATTTCTTAGAAAACACAATGTCTAATACTGCAGCTTCATTTCCGAAATGCTGAACCCAGTTTAAGAAGCGATTTGCATAATGTCGCAAGGCTCTCTGCCCTGCTCGGTCTAGTGCTATTTTTGTTTTAAACTGCAAATACTCCAAATCATTAAAATCAAAAGCTCGCCCTAGGTAATCTTTAATTTTTCCTTTGAGCTGTGCATCTAATCGGGTTTGGTAGAGGTA
>JBBRUH010000161.1:0-11032 GCA_038248005.1 Cytophagales bacterium
GCTATCTGGAATGCTTACTGATTCAGCATAACCTCTTTCTGTGATATTACTAGTTGCTTGAGAAGAAGGGCTAGGTTGCAGATTGTTATCATTAAGTCTTTCAAAAGAATTTACAGTATTTGTAGAATTATCATTAAGCATATCAAAAGAATCCTCAGTAGTTGTGGAAGTATTATCTTGAATCTCAAGTTGATAAGGATTATTATATGCAGGTTGAGCGTAATTAGAGTTTTGATTAGTGATGACATCATTAGATTGTGAGGAATTAACTTTTTTAGGGAGGTTTACAGTAATCCCATTCTCAGAATCTCGAATGTTTATCTCTAAATTTGCTGTAGTGTTATAAGGAGATAAGCCTAACTTTTCCCAAGCACATTCACTCAACTCTATCAAAGTACTATCTGAGATGCGTTCTACAATTTCAACAAATATTGTCTTTGAATTATATTCTACTTCTAAAACTGTATTAATAGGAGCGTCAAATTTAGCTATATAACAGGCTTTACCTGTAGGGGTTTGCCATTTGTGAGCTGTGATGTTAGTTTGAGCGTTGGATTCTTTTACCAAGCAAAATAAAATGATGAAAAGGAGATAAATAGATTTGTGCATAAGATTAAATTAAAATTTATGCACAAATTAAGGATTTATAGTCATTTACCAATACTTTCCTTTAAAAATATGTATTATAACAGGTTTAATTTTTGTTTGACTAAGCCTATGCAAAAAAAGCATGACAAGATACTTGCCATGCTATAAGGAATGATTGATTTATAAATCAAATTAGGGTGTAATCTTAAAATAATAAACTTACCCCTAATAGAAAATTGGTGCCAGCTTGGGGAAAATAAAAATTCTCACTAATACGCTCACTTCCCAAGAAATAACCATAAGTATAACCATTGGATTCGTATTCTTCATTTAAGACATTGTTGAGCAATAAAGTAAAACGCATCTCAGGAATCAGACTTGTTTTCATTTGATAGCTTAGGCGAATATCATTGGTAAAAAAAGCATCTAATTTACGAAGTTCACTCGAAGTATTATCTAAATATTGCTGTCCTACATATTTACTCAAAAGTGCTATTTCAAAGCCTTTAAAAGGTTGAAACTGTAACTGACTCGCTGTTATGAGATTAGGTGAGAAAGCAATGTCTGTATTCTCTAGCTCTTTAAACAACTGTCCTGTATTTTCATCTTGCTCAAAGCCTTGGGCTTGCACATCAGGAAACTCTTCGGTTGTGCCATAAAAATCGACATATTCTCTAAAATTCTGAATTTTATTTTGGCTTAAAGTAGCATTGACAGACCAAGTAAGTTTTTTATTTAACCTAAAAACAGCTTCGGCTTCTATCCCTATTCTGTAACTTTTATCTACATTGCTACGGTTAAATGCACCTACGTCATTCACTTCTCCAGTCAAGATAAGTTGGTCTTGATAAAACATTCCGTAAGCATTGAAACTATAAGTAAGATTTTCACCTCTCTGACGGTAGCCTAGCTCTACATCATAAAGCTTTTCAGCATTAGGGCGACTATCGGGGGAGGATTGAGTAAAGTCGTCTCTATTAGGCTCTTTACTGCCTACGCTCAAAGAAGCATAGACATCTGCCAATGGACTCAGTGCATAATTTAAGCCTATTTTAGGGTTAAAGAAATCAAAAAGTACATTTTGCTGTACATTTCTAGTTCCTTGCGAATCTACTTGATTTCCCAAAAAAGAATAAAAAACTCGTCGATATTGCAAATCAACTAAAGCACTTAACTTATCAGTCAGTTGATGATTCACTTTCCAGAAAATATTAAAATCAGTTTTTTCTGCATCATTCTCATAATATCGGTCTCTAATACTTGAATTTACGGCATATCTTGCCCAGATTATTTCTCCATAATGATCTCCTAAGTATTTATTCAAGGCACCTCCTAGTGTAAAATCACTTCTTTTGGTCTGATGATTTAGTGAAAAGACAGTCCCATAAAAATGATTGTCTAGCCAACGGCGACGAATAAGGTCTGAGTTAGCAATAGTTTCATTGCCTATAGATACATTGGGCAAGCCATAATCTTCTAAGCTATCTTCTTCTCTGTACTGCTCAAAATAACCTTTTCCTCTGGTGTAGTGCAAAGCAACATTCAAATTCCAGTTTTTAGCTAAACTTTGAGTGATAAAAAACTGATAGTGGTCTTGCTGATAATTGTCTGTTTCATTGTCATAAGTCTGGGAGTTATAAGTACGACTGTCTGAATTAAATAAATTATCTATTTGGTTATCAGATAGAAAGTTACGGTCTATATAGGCATCCATCCCTTGCAAATCACCTTTTAATCGTGCTTCGGGGATACCATACCAAGCCTGAAATGTTTGTTCTTTTCCTGAGAAAATATTGGCTCTAAGGGTAGTCTTTTTGCCGTAATAAGCACCTGAGAGATAAAAAGATTTTAAATCAGAAAAAGCCCTATCTATGAAACCATCTGAGCTAATCTTAGAGAGGCGAGCATCTAAGGTGAATTTATCAACTATTAAGCCACTTCCGACCCTTATAGTGTGTTTCCAAGTATTAAAAGAGCCGACAGAATTACTGACTTCAGCAAAAGCTTCTTCACTCAGTTGGTTTGTTTGGATATTGATAGAACCTCCAAAAGAACCCGCTCCATTGGTGGAAGAACCTACACCACGTTGAATCTGAAGACTCTGTATAGAAGAGGCAAAATCAGGTAAATTAACTAAAAAAGTGCCTTGTGATTCGGCATCATTTAAAGGGATACCATTGATAGTGAGATTGATTCGAGTAGCATCGCTTCCTCTAATCCTGATACCTGTGTAGCCTACTCCCGCTCCTGCATCGGAAGTAGTAACTACTGAAGGTGTGAAATTAAGCAAGATAGGCAAGTCTTGACCTAGATTTTGTGTTTGTAGTTCTTCTCGGCTGATATTGGTATAAGCCATTGGTGCATTATCGGCTAGACGTGTAGATTGAACTACGACTTCATCTGCGATGAATGGCTGTGCTACCAACTCAAAAGTAAGTGTTTGATTCTTAGAAAGCTCTACGGTTTGGACTAAGCTTTTGTAGCCAATGAAACTTACTTTAAAAGTATAACTTCCTGTGGCGAGTTTTTGAAAGCTGAAATTGCCTTCATAATCAGCAACTGTAGCCTTGTACGTGCCTTCTATTTGGATGGTAGCTCCACTAAGAGTTTCGCCATTGCTTTGGTCTTTGACTTGTCCACGTACTTGGATTTGGGCAATCGTATAAGAATTTAACCCGAAAAAGAAATAGATAAAAAGATAGAAAAATACTCTCATTATTTTTAAGTTTAAAATCCTCCAGCTCATAAGATAGATAGAGGGCCTGTGATTTAAAATGAATATTTTTTATCAAGGATATGAAATAGCTACTTTTATTTTGCACCTAAGCACAAAATTTAATAATTACAAAAAGCTCTAGAATCTTTCCGTAATAATCGTAAAAGCTTGCAAATCAATAGATTATGACAAACTCCCTGCGTCGGCATTATCCGCTTCAGGTTCAATGGGTATAATCTCAGCCCGTTGTATTAAGGCACCCCTGTTAAAAAACTATATGCAAAGATAGCAAGAAAAACATAAACCATAGAAAAAGGTGAATGAAAAAATATTCATTCACCTCATTGTATATTAGAACTTAGTCAATCACTTTCTAAACAAAGAAATCAGGAAATAATTCTTCATCTTTAGTGCCAAGAACATAGGCATATTTACTAAAATCAGTCACTCCTTCAGCTTTCAATACTTCTTCATCTACAAAGAAATTACCATTACATTCTGCCTTGTCTTTACTAAAAATAGCAAAGGCACTATCAGCCATAATCTCTACAGTGCGTGATTTTTTCATCATAGTATCTCCCCCTAGTGCGAAGTTTACGGCGGCAGTAGCTATAGCTGTGCGAGGCCAAAGAGCATTAAAAGCTATTTTCCCTTTAAATTCACCTGCCATGCCTAATATACACATACTCATCCCAAACTTAGCCATAGTATAAGCGACATGAGGTGCAAACCAGCGAGTTTCCATATTGAGTGGCGGAGCTAGATTAAGCACATGCCCAATATCTGATTTTAATAAGTGAGGAATACATAGTTTAGATGTTAAGAAAGTACCTCTCGTATTGATTTGATGCATTAAATCATATCGCTTCATCTCAGTCTGTAGAGTACCTGTAAGCTGGATTGCACTTGCATTATTAATTAAAATATCAATCCCTCCAAATGTTTCTACAGCTTTGTCTATAGCTGCTTGCAGAGTTTCCTCTTCACGTACATCTACTATTACTGGCAGTCCTTTGCCTCCTGCTTGTTCCATT
This sequence comes from Cytophagales bacterium, assembly GCA_038248005.1. GTDB lineage: Bacteria > Bacteroidota > Bacteroidia > Cytophagales > Microscillaceae > JAABSX01. Next base: position 4,339 of record JBBRUH010000161.1, read on the forward strand.
TCTTCGGCAGCGGTGTAGATAGTGCCAGGGAGTTTAGGATGTGGCTCAGTAGTTTTGGCAGCTACTACGATGTTAGCACCTTCTTTGGCTAGGCGAAGCCCAATCGCTTTGCCTATTCCACGACTTGCTCCTGTGATAAATACAGTTTTTCCTTTAAAACGACTCATAATTAAGATTTTTTGGTTTGAAAATAAAAACCCTAATTTAATGTTTTATTTTGAAAAATCGATAATTTGGCTGTTAGGTTATTGAGTTATTAGGGAATAGGCAGCGAGGAGTGAGAATTGGGAAGCGAGATTTGGGCTATTAAGTGATTGGTCATTTTTTAGTCATTAGGTAAATGGTTTATTTGTCACGGTTATTTGTTTACTTACTTTAAAGTATCTACCAAACCTGTGGCAAGCGATCTCCAAAGCATGCTAATAAAGCTAGTATCTTTAGGGCAGAGGTACTCTATTTTTCCTACACGAGCTCGTTTACTTTGTAGGTTATTACGACCTTTTAAGATGAGGTTAGCGACAAAAGTGATAAACTTCCGTCTTTTTTCTGGGTCTTCTTCTTTTAATACGTTTATTCTCAGCTTCTTATAGCCTGCATTGAGCGTTCCTGTGGCTAAAGTGTCTCTGACAATTACAGAATAATAGATTTGTTCTATGAGTCCTTTTCTTATTTGAATGTATTCATTGGTTTCGATGATTCGGTTAAAGAAATCTGCTTTCATTTGCCCTAGACTCCCATGATAAGTGCAGTAAAGATGAGGAGTGTTGAGGGGCATTTTGAAACGTGCGGTTAGTAAGCCTGCTCCCATGAGTTGGCAACTTGCTACTAGACGCATCGTATCTGTTTGCCCTGCACGGTTATCTATGTCAAATACTTGTCCATTGATATTACTAAAAAACACTTCTCCTGTACTTCGCCCTTTGGGAACTCTTTCTCCGTAAGTAACTTTACCATTTTCTACACTAATAGTATCTAATCTTAGGTCAAAATTTATTTTTTGAAAGACTTCTTGTGGCATCAGAGGTTTAAAATTTTCTATTCGGCTTATCCTCTTATCTCTAAATACATTTGCTTTTACATCTTTAATATGTAGGCGGTCGGTGAGCAATATACCTTCATTTAAGAATTGATTAAGATGTAAATTTGAAAATTTAACTTGGTCAGCTTCTACTAGGAATCTATCTGTTTGATACACTTTCAAACGCATAAAAGCCTTATCATTGACAGTAGGTTTAAACTGTAAATTTTTGATAGACAAGGTAGAATCTGGTGATTTTACTTCTAAATGCCCTACGTATAATCTATAAAGCTCATCAGGCGTAAAGGTATAATAATTTTTGAGACCAAAAGTAAGTGATTTAGAAAAAAGAAAATCAGATTCTTCTGCTCTTGCACTACTATCTAGCACAAAGCCTTGAGCATATAAATAAGCACTGTCTGCTTGGTGAGTAGTCCATCTAAACTCTTCACTTTCTAGCTCTAGGGGATTATGTTTTTGACGAAATTTTAACTTTACATCATTAATACTGAGTGCATCGATACTTAGTGAAAAAGGAATCTTAGAAATGAGTTTACCTAGTTGTTTTTGAGTGGCATTAGAATCAATAGGCAGTGTTTTATTTTGATAAATATCCAAATTAACGCCTGAAATCGAAAGCTTTTCTAGAGGAAATTTTTTAAAATCAAACATAGGGCGAAGGTCTGTAATCCTAGCAGAAGCTTCCCTTACTGATATATCATAATGAGTATCCTGAAAAACACTTTCCTTGTCAAAAACTTCAACAGATTGCAAAGACTTTAAAGATACACCTTTAATGATTAGAGATGAATTCTGCGAGAAGCTTTGTAGGTGATTTATTTCAAATCTATATTTTTGATTGGGCGTAAGGTACGAGTAGTCTTTTATATCAAGTTGCAAATCACTAGAATAAAGTAACATGTTTTCTGGATGAAGAGGGTAATCTGTTTTTTTACTGGCTAACTCTACTTTTTTGAGCGAAAAATTAATCTTTTGAAGGTGGTGTTTGGCTATTCCAAATTTATTTTCCTCATTAAGGGCTACTTCTGCTTCATAAACTAGTTCTGCATCTTTGATGTTGAAAGTATCTATGCGCATATAAATCGGAATATCTGCTAGTAAATCATCAAGGGTTTTAATTTTTGATTTTCTGCTTGATTCCGTTCTTCTATCGGCATAAATCTGTATTTGTGGCTGATTGACTGATAAGGCTCTTACCACAAACTCTTGCTCAAACACCAATCTATCTAAATCTATGGCATTTGCCCGAATGCTCTTTAGGTAAGCTTGGATATAGTTTGGATACTCTTTATTATTAATAGAATCAGTTCTTTTTGGGGTAAGTGGCTGATAGACAATGTCTTCTATATTTAAGATAGAATCACGTAAAGAACTTTGAACCTTATCAAGTGTAAAATAAAACTGTTTATCAGGGTCTATATAATAATATTTTCTGAGTGTCAGGAAGATATTTCCAGAGTAAAAATGAGAAAAAGTAGAATCTTGAGTAGCTTCTCCTAGCCTAATCTTAGGGATTACAAAGTTAATCTCTTGGGCACGGTGTTGCTCCAAGCCATCACCAAGTGAGCTGTATTGCTGTGTTTGATAGTCCAGAAAGCCATTTTTTACTTCCAAAGTATCTACTTTAATATGAAAAGGTAGATTCCTTAAGATTTTTCTAAGGTCTGTTTTTTTAACTTCTTTGGGAAAGGCCTTTGTTAAAATTAGACGGTAAGGGATATGGATAGCAGATTTAGAAGATATTCTAAATAAAAAATCTGCTACCTCATATTCTAATTCTGAAAAAACACTTGGCTCTTTACTTACTTTATTAGATTTATTTTTTTTAATTCTTTTAGGAAGACGAATATCTTGATAAATATTCACCTGAGGACGAATTAGTTTTAAATATCCCCAGTCAATTTCTTGGTACATCAGCAATTTACGAAAATCTATCTCATGTCCTTCCAGCGTAGAAACAGAGATATTCAGCCAAGGTACTTGATAAGTCTGCCTAGCACTAAAGACTTGGGCATCTCCATTAGGTATGAGGTGTAAGGAGTCTATTCTGAGATAAGACCTTACCGAAGATACATCTAAATGCTGGAGATAAATAGAATAACTTTTAGTATGACTTTGATACCTATAATCGCTCAAAGATAGTTGTAAATTTTTGGTGTCTATCTCAGAAAGAGCAGAACCATTGAGTGCTTTGCCGAGGGCAATGTGCAAGACTTGAAGTGAAATATTTTGTGCTTTATGCGTAGCAACACCAATCACGGAAGGTTCATCTAAATCTAAGTCATCTTCTATTAAGGCTTTTTCTCTATAATCAAAACTAGCTTGATGAATCGCAAAAGTATCTACATCTATATACAAAGGAATAGACTGTAAGACTTGCTCAAAGTTTTGGTAAGTTTGACCAGGGCGAAGGGGTTTTTGTTTATCTAAATAGGCTTTAAAAATAGGTTTCTGCAAGTGGATTCCACCCATTACAAATTGCTGCTCATAAACTAATTTATCTACATCTAAGCCATTGGCATAGATAGACTTGACTCGGGCATCTATCTGCATTTGTTGATAATACGTACTTGCCGAAAACGCAGCTTCGGAGACCATTGGTTCAAAATGAATCTCATCTAAATAGGCCAATGAATCCGAAGATGAAATGCGTGTTTTTTGGATGTAGGTTTTATAAAAGCCATCAGGAGTCTGATAGACATAATTACGCATAAAAAAATTAACATTCTCAGAGTAGAGTGGCTTAGAGATATGTAATTTATCTAAGGCTTTGCCAAGAGCTAATTTGCAAAAAGCTAAATTCACATAGTCTGCCTGATGATACCCTATGGGTTTGGAATCATTAATATATTTTTTTTGTAAAAACTGAAAAGAAAAATTTTCAAGATTAAGCGAATCCATCCTAATATAAATAGGCAGTTTTCGGAGTTGTTTCTTTAATTTGGCTATACGTGCAAAGAAGTCTGGCATACCATTCCTAGCGCTAGTTTCTACAGGTTCTTGTGTGTATTCTGATTCTAAGCGAGCATCTTGTATTTTTAGTGCATATAAATCATACTCAGATTTAAAGATAAGTCTATGAAAATCTAGCCCTTCTGTTGAGATATGTTTTGCGTGAAATCTTATGCGAGGGTCTAAGGTCTTGTAAGTTTCATATTGATCTATATTAGGCAAAACACGAAGGTTACGAATATTCATCAAAGAGTCTTTCGCCTTAATATCCACCTCATGAGCTTTAATTTGATAATGTCGATTGGGAGTAAGAGAAGCATATTTTTTGATATTTAAGTCAAAATCTTTCCAAAACAAGGACTTTTCAGAGCTAAGTTTTGAATCCATCTTAAAACCAAATTCCTTTACATCAAAATCAATAGACTCTCCTTGATGAAAAATTAATCCAATAGGGGTATTTAGTTTAAAATATACCTTTGCATTGCTCATCAAAAACCGATTAATCTTTAACTCTTCCGTAAAACCTCCAAAGAAATCCTGTAACTGCCTAGCAATCGGACGGCTATTTTTTGGACGATTTTGGGAGCGGTGGTTTTCTAATCTGATTTGAGGGTTTTTTAAAGAAATTTTACCTATTTCCAGTTTGCCAGTTCTTAAAAAATACAACCATTTTATATGCTCGGCTTTGATAGATTTGACTTGTAAATTGAGGCTTATCTGAGATTCGTCATTCTTTTTTACTAAGATTTCTTCCCATTTTTGAATATCTTTGTATAAATTTATATCTTCTAATTGTATAGAAGCATCTAAAAATCTAACCTTTAAAGTGCTGATTTCTAGGCGATAAAGACTATCAGAGTTAATAGCTACGCTTTCACAAATTTTGTATTTGAGATAAGGATTAAGGTAAAAATAAATTAGCACATTGAGTAATACCACCAAAGTCAAGAGAATACCGCCCGCAAACCACAGGATTCTTTTAAACTTCTTCACCTCCTTAGGTTTAGGCTCAGATGGATTTATTTCTTGGTTTTCAGAAGAAGTATTTGATAATTCAGGGTTTTCGGGCATAAAAGCACGTTATGTTTTTCTTGGTTTAAAATTACAAAAACTTTCATCAAGTCCAATCTTAGTAAATGATACTTTACCTAAAATCATTATTTTATGTAATACAAAACTTACCCTCAGAGAGTTAGAATTTCTATTCGCAATACAATTATAGACCTAAAACGAAGTAATCTTCTCTTTTTGATGTTTTAGACAAAATTTTTTGTAGATTATAATAATCTTTTGATATTTTTTTAACAATTTTAGGTTCTGTAAACTACATCTAATAATAATTCAATATAAATTAATAGTATTATGTCTAATCAAGTTGCTGAAATGAGTAATGATATAAACATCCCTTCCCGTAAAGATTTAAAAACGCTAGTAGGCTACTTTTATCAATGGGAGAAAAAAATCCCTAATCAAGTATTTTTACGCCAACCTATAAAAGGTCAATACAAAGAATATACGTGGAAAGAAGTAGATAATCAAGCTCGTAGAATCGCAACAGCCTTGCAGACTATGAATTTGCCTGAAAAATGTAACATAGGAATAGTAAGCAAAAACACTGCACACTGGATTATGAGTGATATTTCAATTATGATTGGTGGCTATGTCTCTGTGCCTTTTTATGCGACCTTAGATGCCGAAAAACTCAATGAGGTGCTAGTACATAGTGAGTGTAAGGTTCTTTTTGTAGGAGCGATAGATGATTGGGCAGGCATGAAAGATGGAATCCCTGATAATATGACAGTGATTACCTTCCCTGATAGCCCTGCTGAAGCTGATAAATACTTAAAATGGGATGATTTAATTCAGAAAAATGAGCCTCTATCAGGTGAACCTGAGCCAGATTTGGATGATTTACTCACCATCATTTATACCTCTGGCACCACAGGAATGCCCAAAGGAGTAATGCACCGACAGTATAACTTCTCTTATGTCTTAAATGCTACCAAGCACATCAGTAAATTAGAAGAAGGGAACAATCGCTTTTTATCTTTCTTGCCACTTTGCCATGTAGCTGAGAGGATAGCGATAGAATCAGCTTGTCTTTTTCAAGGAGGTACGATTTCTTTTGTAGAGTCTTTGGACACCTTTTCTAAAAACTTAGCAGATACACAGCCTACCCATTTCTTTGCAGTGCCTCGTCTCTGGACTAAATTTAAAATGGGAATACTCAATAAAATGCCTGAGTCTAAACTGAATCTATACCTTAAAATTCCAATTCTTTCAGGCATTGTTAAAAACAAAATCAAAAAATCACTCGGTCTTTCAAAAGCACGCATTATCTTGACAGGTGCAGCCTCTATGCCTTCTAGTTTATTGGATTGGTATAAAAAGCTGGGAATTATCATTCAAGAAGCTTATGGTATGACCGAAAATGTGGGAATTTGTACTTCTATGAGAATCGACAATATTAAAAAAGGAACGGTAGGGCAGACGTATCCTGGCTGTGAGTTAAAAATAGAACCTATTACCAAAGAAGTACTTATGAAAGCTGATTGGGTAATGAATGGCTATTTTAAAGATGAAGAAAAAACCAATGAAACCGTCAAAGATGGCTGGTTACATACAGGCGATATGGGTGAGATTGATTCTAGTGGCTTTTTAAAAATAACAGGGCGAGTCAAAGACCAATTTAAAGGAGCGAAA
>JBBRUH010000162.1:0-11024 GCA_038248005.1 Cytophagales bacterium
ACATTTTGACCACCCTTACCCCCAGCTCTATACGTATCCCAACTTATATCTGCTAAGTTTACATCAACATTTATGCTATCATCTATTAGTGGGTAGGTAAATACACTGGCAAAACTGGTATGACGCTTTGCATTACTGTCAAACGGTGAGATGCGAACTAATCTATGTACTCCAATTTCTGACTTTAGGTAGCCATAGGCAAATTCCCCATCAAACTCCAGGGTAGCACTTTTAATGCCGGCACCTTCACCATCTTGTAAATCTATTTCTCGCACTTTGTATTTATTGGCTTCCCCCCACATTATGTACATTCGCATCAACATTTCAGCCCAATCTTGACTTTCCGTTCCTCCTGCCCCACTATTTACAGTTAATACGGCACTCATTTGGTCTTCTTCTGCACTTAGCATATTCTTAAACTCAAGCTCCTCTAGATGTTTAAATCCATCGTTATAAGCCTTGTCTATATCAGTAATCACGTATCCTACTTGTTCATTCGTTTTGAGATACTGCCCTAAGATATTGACGTTATTTTGGGCTAAGATTTGGTTTATCTTCGCCAAAATCCCTGATACATTATGATGGACATGGATAAGTCGGTGTGCATTGCTTTGCTCTGGAAGTTGCAAATTTGGAAAATTAACGCTTCCGTAGGTATCTCCCTTATTGACGTATCCTATCATACGGTTAGGCACAAAGTTAGCGATGTTCTCCTGAGCTTCTTGTGTGCTGCCTCCTATGTGTGGTGTAAGAATCACATTGGGTAAGCCCTGCAAAGGTGATTCAAAAGGCTCATCATTGGTTTTGGGTTCTTTCGGAAAGACATCTACACTCGTTCCTCGTACTTTACCCTGCTCTATAGCTTCTTTCAATGCCTGAATATCTACTACAAAACCTCTACTAAGATTGATAAAAATAACGCTGTCTTTCATCATCTCAAAATGCTCTTTGCGAATAATGTTTTTATTATCTACTCTTCCATCCACATGAAGTGAGATAATATCAGCAATACTGAACAAATCTTCTAAAGTATCACATTTCTTAGCATTGCCCATGGCTAGTTTTTCTACGATGTCATAATAATATACCTCCATCCCTATAGACTCTGCCAATACTGAAAGCTGGGCACCGATATTTCCGTAGCCTATTATTCCTAGTTTTTTACCTCTGATTTCATTACTATTACTGGCTGATTTATTCCAGATACCTTTGTGCATCTCTACGCTCACATCGGGGATATTACGCATCAGCATAATCATCTGCCCAATAGCTAACTCTACCACACTGCGTGTATTGCTATAAGGTGCATTAAAAACTACGACTCCTTTTTCTAAACAACCATCTAAATCTATTTGGTTAGTGCCAATACAAAAAGCCCCTACGAGCATTAGTCGGTTAGCATTCTCTAACACTTTAGGGGTTACTTTACTCTTAGAACGAAGACCAAGAATAGATACATTGCGAATTTTCTCACATAGTTCGGCTTCATTCAATGCTCCTTTTACAGTCTCTACATTGTAGCCTTCTTTTCTAAAAATGGCTTCTGCCTGTGGATGAATGTTTTCTAATAAAAGAACATTGATACGACTTTTAGGATAGGAAATCGCCATAGGAAGTTGATTTACATATAAAAACTCCTCTAAAGAAGGAGTGATATGGTCTGCCTTTTCGGCTACTCCATCACGCTCTATATTTTCGGTAAAGGCAAAAAACTTATTTGCCAAGCCAGCCTCACGGATTTCATAATCTGTGTAGCCATCTCCTATGACATAGACATCTCCCTGTAAGTTAAGTTCTTTGAGGAGCTTGACTTTGCCCTTGGCTTGAGTCAAGATATTATTTTCTTCATATCCTATTATATTATCTTGCTCATCAAATACAAAAGTATTGGCATAGACATTCTCTGCTTTAATACCATACTTAGTTACTATAGGTAAAATAAACTCTTTAAAGCCATTAGAGATAATATAAATCGTATCATTGTATTTTTCTAAAAAAACTTTATTGCGATGAAAAGAATCAGATACTAGTGTACTTAAATGCTCTACTAATAGGGGAAGATGTCTTTTATGTGCCTTTAAGAGAGAAATACGCTGACGAAGAGAGTCGGCAAAGTCTATCTTACCTTCCATGCCTAAGTTGGTGATTTCTCGGATTTTATCTACATTTTGCTGACGCTCAGGGTGATCTTCTAATGCAATAGCACTTAGCTCATCTAGTCCTTCTACTTTGGTGAAAGTGCTATCAAAATCAATGATAATATATTTGTGATGATTTGTTTCCATGTTTTTTGTATTGCTTGCTTTATCAAGTCAAAATCTGATAAAGACTGTTTTTTTATTGAGTAATTACTATTTTTTAATACTTTTTCAAGATTTAGGTTCTATTGACACCTTATCTTTCTAAGACTACACGAATTTAGTAGGATTCTGCTTAAAAGCCAATCTACTTAGTTTTTTTTATGAAAATAAAAATACACCACAACACTCACCATGTCCTCTTAGTACCTTTTATCCTTTAGAAAATCTCAACAAAATAAAAAAGGCAAGCTTTCATCAAGCTTGCCTTTTTTGATTGAATCTAAGCTTTGATGTTATTATAAAAAATTGATTATCAGTATTTTAATAAAAAAACTCATCACTCATCATTTATAACTCATTCCTCATGATGATTCGTTTATTTTTAGCATTTTACTGACCTTTCACATTTATACAAAAAAACCTACCTCCAAAAGGAGAGTAGGTTTTTTAACGGGGATTCAAAAAAATAAGACTTACTACGGGCGAAAATGTTTTTAATACTCTATTCAGTATCAGTTTTAACATAATTATCTGATTTAGTTTGGGTAAACCACTCACTATCAGATAATCATAAGCTCATCACCAATAACTTAACTCTCGCTAAGCCGCTTGGCTATTCTGGCTAGATAGATTGACTTCAAGTTGATTAATAAGCTCATAAAATTTCTTGTCTATCTGTGCTACACTTTCTGCACGGTCTTCTTCTCCTAAGCGAGCAAGGCTGCGGCGATAATGTAACAAAGCAGTAGAAATAGTCTTTAAGTCATGCAAGGTAATATTCATTTTTTTGGAGGGAGAAGGTGTAGCAAACACTTCTCTCTCAGTCTTCTCTACAAACTTAGGAAGAGGAGGTGCAGTAGTTATTCCTTTTTGGAATACATCTGCGATTCTGATAAAAAACGCTTTTGGGGAAATGATACTTATTGAAGCCATAATACTATATTTTTAGAGTTTTAATTCTTTTTTGTTTAATATCTGAGCGTTTGCTTAATATTTAAACAAATATAGTATTTTTATTTTATATAATCCAAATTATTGAGCAAAAAAATGTTCAATTTTTTGGTAAATAGCAGAGTATCAGGGAGAAAAATTTTAAAAATTTAGCAAATAAATTTAACGCCAGTCTTCGGGTAAGTCTTCCCACTCATCCACATCATTGAGAATAGGGAGTAAAACCCTTGATATTTTTAGTTTTTCGAGGTCTTTGAGCGTTTCAGAAAGTACTTGATCAGTACTCCAAGCTTTGTTCTCAAAGATTTCATCTATCATCTGTGTCATAGCTAAGAGATAATATCCTCCATCTTGTGCAGGGCCTATCACAATAGGTGCTTTATCTAGTGCATCAAAAGCTCTTTTAATCATCATCTCAGTTAGGTCAGCACAGTCTCCTCCAATGATTAACACCTTTTTATATCCTTCCTCAAAAGCTTGCAAAAAGGCATTTTCCATTTTTTTACCTAAATCTCCTTCAATTTGCAAGTATTTTTGATAGCTGTTCCAAAAATCATCTTCAGGAATGAAATCTGTGTAAAACACCTTTTTGTCTGACGATAAATCTTTAGTAATGCTTTTGGTATGTTCCAATAGTTTTATATAAATCTCTAAGGCTCTTTCATCTCCTATAGTCTTAGCGAGTCTTGTCTTAACCTTTCCTAGAGTAGGATTTTTGGTCATTATTAAAAGGCATTTTTTGGAGGGATGTATAAGATTTTCCAATTTGATAAGCGTTATTTTAATTTATAAACAAGAAACCCAATTTCTTGTTTTGTAAAACTAAACAGAAATTGGGTCTTTAAAAAATGGATTCAGATACAATTTAAATGTTAATCATTCAAACTCCAATCATAAGTCATATATTTAATAGGAGTAGTGCTTTTAACTTTAGTAGTACTATATTTATTTAGGTAATCTTGAATGCTATTAACACCACTTACTTTTAAAAAATCATCTTTATACCAGTTAAAAAGCTCAGAGATTTGAGCAGAACCTGCACTTATTTTGTTTTTAGCGGAGTTATTTATAAATGAATTGGCTTGGTTAGTCATTTCGGCATTTAGATTTTGAGGGATATATGCCTTATCAAGCAGCTTAGGACAAGATTTGGCAGCACAAACTAATACGAAGTGAAGACGAGAATCAAAAAAATCTTTTCTCAATATATCATGCTCAATATTATTAAGGCTGTAAGTCTGCCCTCCTATTTTGATAAATTTATAATCCCAAGGTTTGCCTCCTTTTATGTCTTTAATACTTTTTACAGGGTAATTGTCTAGAATAAGCTTCACTGTAAAAGCATTATAAGCATTGATCCAGAATGATATTTTCTCTTCTCGTGAAGCACTTGCTGAGATTCCGCCGCTAAGGCTTTGTAGATAGGCATCAAGCTGAGATTGGCTTGCTTTAATGCCAGCATAATTGACCGCACCAGTGCTACTCACATTCTTTTTGAGGATAGCATCCCATGAACTATGATTAATCTGTTGTGCCTGACACTGAGTTAAAGTAACAACAACAAATAAAATAATGGCTGTAAAATAAAAAAATGAGATTTTCATAATGAGTGTTTAAGGTTTAACTTTGTTTACTTTTGATATAAATGGTATGTATCAAATACGAATACCTGACAGCATTTGGATTGATAACGTTAAAAGTAGATTCATTTACTCATCAAATTATGTCGGTAAGATGACTAATTAGATAAGTTTTCAAATAAACGATACTTTATAGACTTTTAAGGCTTAAAATAGAATATGACTTGAGCCAGCTTAACAAAACTTTACAAATGAACCTTTGTAAGAAAAGATTCGTAATTAATTACGTAATTGTAGAAAGGGTTATTCACACATTAACAAGTTCTAAATGAGCTTGAAAATAATACCACCCATAAATTAATCGTTCAAATACTAATATAGAATACATAAACATTTCTTATCCATGAGATTTATTACCCTAATTTTTTGTGTCTTGATAAGCTCTTTTTCAAGCACCCTTTATGCTCAAAATGATACCGAACTTTATCATGTGATTATGACTCAAGGAGTTATTTTTAACTCAAGTAGCAAATCTTTACTCAATCGTGGAGCTACTATCAAATCTACTGATAACGTCATTTTTAAGTCATCTGATGCCCGTGCTATTATGCTAAGCCAGACCCGAGGACGATTTTTGATGAGTCCCAATGCTAAAGCTACTGGGAGTGAACTCGCAGCAGTGGTCAAAGAAGTTGCTTCTCCTTTAAAATCTAATTCATCACTAAGTACAAGAGGATTTGATGAAGCAGCTCCTATTATTAACTTTGAAGATTTCTTTGGTGATTCTGTCTTTGTGGTGATAGGCAATGAACTTCCTTTTAAGGTAAATACGAGTCAATATCCGTTAGATAAGAAAAATCAACTTGCCATTAGATATGAGTACAAAGGTGAAAACCCTGAATATGATGGAAAGATTGTCCTAAAAACAGTAGGTTTTGAGGATAATGTAGTCAAGCTTAACAAAGAAACTCATTTTAGTTATAAAGGTTCTCCTGTCAATGTAGAGGAACTAGACAAGATAGAGCTTTATTACCTACAAGAAATGGATGAAAACAACCGTCCAAAATCTACCGAAAAATTAGCTTCTTTTAAAATTATCTTTGTAGATGAAGCCGAACTAGAAGCTGAAATCAAAGAATTATTTAGCTTTTATGAGTCTGAGGGAGAAAAACTTGGCAATGATGAAAAACTTCCAATGATTAATAGCTATATCTTAGATGTATATGGTCGTACTGATAAAGATTTATTAGAAGACTGGGCAGAAGCAAAGGGCTTTATTCACAAATAGTTTTTTGTCTTTTAATTCAGACCTTTTGTATCATATTTGTATAGGTAAGTCAGACTTAGTTTTTTATAGGTCTGACTTTTTTATAAGAAAATAGCACACATTATGTTTTGGAATAAATTATTAAAAAATAACCCAAAATCTCGCTTTACTTGGAGCATCTTGAATGCTTTTGTGATGCTGATTATCACATTTTCTTTACTCTCTACTCCGTATGTCTTACCAGATGAATTTGTGCTAGTTCGTTATAGTTCTATTGTCAAAAATATATTATTTGAATTAGACGAAAAATCTGATACCAATCGCTTTTTGTTCATTAATGTAGCTTGGGACAAAAAACTTGCCCCTAAACCTGATGCTGATATTGCCAATCACTTCGTGGGTAATGAAGCTGTTACAGACCGTGCAAAACTCGTAGGTCTTTTACAACTTCTCAAAAAAAGACCTGAATACAAATTCATTGTACTTGATATTTTTTTTAAAGGTAAAACACCTTATGATTCCACACTGACCGAACTTATCAATAACTTGCCCAATGTATTAGTCTCCTATCATAGAACCGAAACTGATCTACCTGACAGACCTGATTTAAAAATCAAACCACTAGGACTCTCAGATTTAGAAGTTACAGATGATAAAGCAATCAAATTTAAAATATTCTTTAATGATTCTCTCAAATCTACCCCCTTATTGATGTATGAGAATATTCATAAAAAAGAATTAAATACTAAGGGACTGTTTTATTCTCTCAATCATAAACTTGTTTTTAATTCATTTATCTTAAATTACCGAATCCGAAACTTTCACTATCGAACCAAAGTCTATCCCAAAGTACACCTCGGCGAATGGATTAACAATGCTTATGGAATCTATCCCGAAGATATTCCCCTAGAAAATACTAGCAGCTCCTCAGATGTAGATGCCAACACACAGGCTTGGCTTGACTCCATCGAGAAGGCAGAAAATAAAACCAAAACAACTCAGAAAAAAGAACCCCAAGTAGATGCCAACACACAGGCTTGGCTTGACTCCATCGAGAAGGCAGAAAATAAAACCAAAACAACTCAGAAAGAACCAGATATAGATGCCAGTACACAGGCTTGGCTAGATTCTATTGCAAAGGCGGAAGGAGAAGAAATTAACTTTCAATCACCTGAGAATACCTTTGATAATCCTGAACCTAATTGGGAAGGCGTCTATGATTTAGCTTACTTAGATAGTGCTTACACAGAGGCATTTATCTATCCTTTGCTCAAAGATAAAATCATCTTTGTAGGTGATTTTGAAGATAAAGATATGCACGAAACCATCTACGGCAATACGCCAGGGCCAATCATTCTTCTGGATGCTTTCTTGGCACTCGAAGCAGGGGATAATGTCATTAAAGTATCTTTTGTGATATATCTCTTATTTGCTTTTTGGCTGATTTCTTATATGAATTTCTATTATGAGCACGTCTATAACAGTTGGATTAAGAAAATCACTCGTAGCAAAAAAGTAAATGCCTTAGAGGCTTTTACAGTTTATACCATCTATTTTATGCTCGTTTCTATCATTTCGTTTTTCTTGTTCAATATCCATATTGGCGTATTGGTATTGACTTTTTATATGTATGTGATAGATAAAGTGAAAGATTATATCGTAAAGAGGATGGAAAAAAACGCCTCTTTAGAAGTTGAATCATAAAAGTCTTTTGCTCCTTTTTTGAAAAATCCTGCATTTATCCTCTCAAAACCATACGATTGACTATTTTTGCAATGCGTATTAAATACTAAGCATTCTATACTATCAAAATATCAGATGTCATTTAAAATTTTTTTGAGCGGATTTTGTATCTTATTTTTAAGCCTTGGCTTGCATTCTTTTATTAATCAAAAAGATACTACTACTCCCATACCTCCTGCAATCCCATCTCTTTCAGATACTTATGAACCTCCTTCTCTTTATTTTGGGCTAAATAATGCTTACTCTGAAAGAGAAGAGTTTAAAATACTGAACCAACGTCTAAACACATTTATCAAACGCTGGGAACTCAAAGGGGCTTCACTTGCCATCGTCAAAGATGGTAAGCTGGTCTATGCTCGTGGCTTTGGCTATGCAGACCAAGAAGAAAAAGTATTGGCACAGCCTTATCACCAATTTAGGATAGCAAGTATTTCTAAGCTTTTTACGGCAGTCGCCATTATGAAATTGGTTGAAAAAGGCAAAATACGCCTAGAAGACAAGGTTTTTGGGGCGAAAGGCATCTTGAATGACAGCATCTATCAAAATATAGCAGACCCTCTAGCCTTAAAAATAGAAGTCCATCACTTGCTCAAACACACTGCAGGTTGGCGAAATCAACTCCGTACAGATCCTATGTTTTCCCCCTTAGAAGTTGCCCAGATTATGGGAGTTGCTTCTCCCCCATCCATAGAAACTACTATACAGTTTATGCTCTCTCAAAAGGGCTATTTCGAGCCAGGTACTTTGTATGATTATTCTAATTTTGGATACTGTGTTGCAGGAGAAATCATCAAAAAAGCAAGTGGAATGGACTATAATACCTACTTACAAACTCAAGTCTTACAGCCCTCAGGGATTAAAAGGATGAGACTAGGTAAAAATAAATATGCAGAGAAATATCCTCAAGAAGTCCGCTATTATCCTCATAAAAAAACTGAGAATAAACTCTCCGCCTATGGCACAGGTGATTCAGCCTCTAAGGCGTATGAAGCTACACACCTAGAAGCACTTGGCCCAGCAGGTGGTTGGATAGCGACTCCTACTGATTTGCTTCGCTTGGTCAATACTATAGATGGCTTTAAAACCGTACCCGATATTCTCAGCCCTCAAAGTATCTCTCAGATGACTAGCATTACCATAGAAAGTGATAGCACTCAAAGCCAACTTATGGGCTGGAAAGGAGTAGATACCGAAAAATGGTGGAGAACAGGAAGTCTTGTAGGCACATCTGCAGTGCTTGTACGCCAACACAACGGCATTTCTTGGGCTTTCTTGACCAATACAGATACATGGCGAGGTCCTTACTTTAGCTACGAGGTAGAAGCCGAAATACGCCGAATCTTAGCCAGTATCAAACATTTTCCTCGCTGGGATTTATTTTTATTAGAAGAATATTAAGTGAGAAATAAGTTTATAATACTCTGGTAATGAATGTTTTATATAAATAAATTTGAGTAATTATTTTACTACTCTTACTTAAAAATCATATTACTATAAAAGAAAGTCAAATCTTAAAAATCAAATCCTATTAAACCTTAGCCTCTGATTATTTTTTCCTTTTAAAAAAAGTTTTGTGCCTTAGATGTCATAATCACATTCATAAATCCTAACATTATTAAGCAATGTCAGAAAAACTTAGCTCCGAAGGTAAATGCTCTTTTTGCAATGATACTTATGCACAACGTAGCATCGTCCGTCATTTGAATACACACCTCAAAAAACTTGAGAAAGAAAGTACTTCCAAAAAAGAAAAATCCTTTTTAGTTTATGTCAAAGCTGACATCATGTTTCTTTGTCTGTGGGTAGATGGCGAGGCTTCTTTTGGTGAGGTAGATTCATTTTTGCGTAGTATTTGGTTAGAGTGTTGTGGACACATGAGTGCTTTCACGGATAAAGATGCTCATTACAAACCTTCTAAAAGCTCAGATAGTTTTTTTGAGTCTAGTCCCAATGAAGTTCCTCTTGACATGAAAGTTTCCAAAGTATTCAATAAAGGAAAAAAACTCACCTACGATTATGATTTTGGAACTACGACTAGGCTCAATATAGCGGTAAAAGAAGAGTTTTCATTTTCGTCTGATGAAAAGATTGTACTGCTGTCTCGCAATGAACCTATCAAAATTCTATGTGATGCTTGCAAAAAAGATGCAGCTAGTGAAATCTGCTCAGTACATTTATGGGATGGTAATGGCTTTTTTTGTAAGTCATGTGCCAAAAAACACCGAAAAGTCTGTGAAGATTTTGATGAGTATGCCCAAATGAATCTAGTAAACTCCCCTCGCACAGGAATGTGTGGCTATGATGGTGGCTCTATTGACTTAGAAAGAGATGGTATTTATAAAACCACTAAGTGAGATATCAGCAATTCTCATTTTAGGTCTATTTTTTTGCTACTAAAAACCTATGAGGTTTTATTTCTAAATATTTAGTTATCAATACCTTAAACTCCACAGGTTTGGTATTTTAAGCAATTCTCATTTTATGAAAATAATTTAGTTTTAAAGAATTTCACCAAATTTTATTCACGTAAAAGTACTTTTCTAAATTTTTATTTTACAAAAATGTAACAAACAAAATAAAAAATGAGAATTGCTGGTGAGGGATTAATTATCTTAGTAAGATTTTGATAATTAGTTCTTTATAATAATAGTATAAACTAATTTTAATCATCTACTTGCCTACTATAAAAACAGTATTATTACCCTCGTGTCCATTAGGATAGCAAGTATCACTGGCTTGGTCTTGAATCCCTATATCATCCAAGACAAATTTCCTTCCGTACATTTTTAAGCACCCTCTTCAAAATAAAGTTCTCCTTTATTTTGATTAAAGTTCTCATTATCAGAATATTACACATTTATAACTCATCTCCTACTAAGTGATAAAGATATTTTGAGCTTGAGCAAAAGGTCTTAAATCTATAAAAAATATAAGCAACCTCACAAAAAGGTTGCTTTATTTTGGTTTTTTACTTAGAAAATAGTTAATTTATGTAAGCTTAGAGAGATTTACACAAATCATTCTACTCTAGAATCCTGCAAATCAGGAGCTTCTTTTGGGAAAATGGCAACATAGATAGTATATAGTCATTTATTTTATAGAAAAATATCTATGTGGCTGGACTACGACAGCCTCTACTCCATTGAAAATCTTTGGAGCTACTTTTATAAACCTATACTTTCT
>JBBRUH010000163.1:0-10955 GCA_038248005.1 Cytophagales bacterium
AATACCTTATCTACATATTCACAAGCAACTAAATCTGGGCATCTCTTTACACTACGTGATTTTTTAACTTTTCTTTATTACAGTAGCTATACAAGTGAGCCGATTAACAAGTTATTTCCCGTTATACTTACAAACAAATTTGAAAGAATCCCCTCATATTATTCTACTGATGAAATGCATAAAATATTGAATTGTATAAATAGAGACACTGTTATCGGGCGTAGGGATTATCTTGTTATTCTTTTGGTAAAACAACAAACTCTACCCTACGGTTTTGTTGCCTTCCTTCTTCTTCTTCATTGCTTTGGATAGGCTGTGTTTCTCCTAAACCTTTTGATTTGAGTCTTTTGGAATCAACTCCCTGTAAGACAAGGTATTCTAATACGCTTTTGGCTCTTTGCTCTGAGAGTAAGATATTTTTTTGGGTAGTGCCAATGCTATCAGTATGTCCCGTAATTTGGATTTGGATAGTAGTTTCCTTTTTTAAAAAGTCTCTAAGTTTCTGTAACTCGGGCATAGATTCGGGCAGTAAATCTGCCTTGTCAAAATCAAAATAAATATTTTTGAGAATGACAGGTTTGCCTATTTCTATTTTTCCAAAATCACTCTCAAAAGTCATTTTACCCTTCTGACTAATCAGAGGTGTAATGGGTGGCTGAGCTTTACCGATAATCTGAACAGAAACCATGTCTATATAATAATAAGCTCTATTGTAGTTAAATTTCTTGATGTACTGAGTACTTTGAGAGATTTTTGATGTTTTTTGGTCTTTGTAGCTTTCAAAATTACCAAGTGTAAGATAGCGTTCACCTCCTTTTGCGATAAGTGTATCAGCGATTTCTATCCATTGATTTTTGGTGGAGATAAGCCCTATTTGGCTGTTAATCTGAGGCTCATAAGTTTCATTTTCGTGGATGGTATAGGGCTTATCAGTGAGTAGCCCTCCAATGTTTTGCACTGCAAAGTTAGAATATTCAGCAAGAGAAACCCAAAAAGAAACCCTGTATAAATAGCCTCTCCTTAGACTATCTCTTAGTTTGGTGGTGATATGTTCACGGTAATAGAGGTCTTGCATATTATAGACACCAGCCTCGCCTATTCTTACTATCATGCCTACATATCCATCTCCTTCGTAGGCTTCCATTTCACCACAGACATTTTTAGGCACTTTAAAGCCTTTTTTTCCGCAAGAGTGAAAGTAATCAGGCGTACAAGTAGAGGGATTTGCAAGCCAATTGTGAACAATTCCCTCAGGCTTTCTTGGATTATAAGAACGCACACTTCCCAAGTATTCAGGACAACTTTCATACTCTTCAAAGCTTGGATTTTGTACTAGGTTTTGTGCCAATAAGAAAGAATTAGCTCCTAAAATTCCAAGAAATATCAAAACTATGAAGGTTTTAAGTGTATTCAAGGCTATTACTTTATTTAGTGAGTTTGAGATATAAGTTATGAATTATGAGTTCTTAATTATTTGATAATGAGTATCTTAATAACTAATAATATTCGAGCGAAGACGCTTGAACGAGGTGAATAACTAGTGCAAGCGTCTTCGCTTGCACCTCCACAAATAAAACCGTAATGATGTCTTATAACCAATCTCTTACTTGAGTTTAGGATTATTTGCGTGGAGTTCTTTGTCTCGTTTGGTCTTTTTTTCTAAGTTTTTTTTGAGGGCATCTGTTAAGTCAATTCCTGTTTGGTTGGCTAGGCAGATAAGTACAAACATTACATCAGCCATTTCATCGGCAAGATTTCGGTCTGTATCAGAATCTTTAAAAGACTGTTCTCCATACATCCTTGCCATAAGACGGGCAACTTCTCCTACTTCTTCCATCAAAATGGCAGTATTCGTGAGTTCATTGTAATAGCGTATCCCTGTGGTATTGATCCATTCATCTACTATTTTTTGGGCTTCTTCTATGGTCATAAGTTTTGCTAGATTTGTTTGAATTCTAAAGTAAAGAAGAACTTCCAAAAAATAATCCTTTTGAGAGATTTTCTTATGAGATAAAAGGATATGAATGATGAGTTATCTTAATAAGATACTGATAATCGGTTTTTTATAGCAATATCAAAGTACAAACTAACTTTGACCATCTACTGGCATAGATGAATGTATAAAATTGAAAAGAATAGACTAAAATCTAAAAAAGGCTTCAATGAATATTCATTGAAGCCTTTCTTAATTTTAAGCCGTAGCTTTTACTACTTCCTGAATATGCTCAGCATCAAGTGCTTGAGCTTGCCATGCTTCTAGGCGTTTGTCCATCACACTAAACCAAAGTGGAGGCACTAATGACATCAAAATCATCACAGGATATCCAAAAGGAAGCTGTGGACTTTCATCAAAATGCCTCAATACCTGATAAGGTCGTGCGGCGTAGGCATGGTGATCTGAGTGTCTTTGTAATTGGAAAAGCATTAAATTACTCACCAAATGATTAGAATTCCAAGAGTGTAAGGGATTGACACGCTCATAACGCCCTGGGGCAATTTCCCTTCTTTGTATGCCATAATGCTCTATATAATTGACAGCTTCTAAGGTAGAAAATGCCATATAACTTTGAGCAAAGAAAAAGATAGGTACTGCCCAAGCAAATGCTCCACTGGTGATACTAAACCCTACTGTAAGTGCTGACACAAAAAGCAATGGAAAAATGATGTATTGCAACATCTGATTATGGATAGGATTCCATAAAGGGAGATTGGCACGCTCAAGACGTCGTTTTTCTATATTCCAAGCACTTCGCCAGCTTCCTACCACAGTCTGAAACCAAAAAGCGTAAAAAGTCTGTCCTTTTTTGCTAGAAGCAGGGTCTTTGGGAGTAGCCACATTAACGTGATGTCCCTTGTTATGCTCTATATAGAAGTGCATGTAACAGACAGTCATCAGATTTAATTTGCTGTGAAACTTAGCCCAAGCATTTTGCTTATGTCCTAGCTCATGGGCAATATTAATCCCTCCACTGGTAAAGGTCATAACACTCAATAAAAAGCCAACCGTTTCTAAAGGAGTCAAAGAAAACTCTGAAACTATGTATGCTCCCCAGATAATCAATGCTACTTGAATATATACCATAGAATAGACTATGACTTCAAAATAGCGGTCATTGACGATACTGTCTATCTCATCATGGCTGATGTTTTCGGGATCTTTGCCTATGAACTCATCAAAAACTGGAATGATGATGTAGGCAAATACAAAGGCAGAGAAAGTCCATAGACCGCCTCCGTAATAGCCTAATACTATTAGGCAAGGAATGATGTAAGAAGCTAAAAAGCCTAGTTTTTTTAATCCGCTCATAATTTTAAATGTATTTTATTGAACTATAAGGCGAATAAACAAAATTATTTTGACAAATCAAACTATTTACTAAAAAATAGTTCAGTTTTAGTCTTATTATATGTCTGACTGATTTTATCTCTGAATTTACTATTATTCATTTGCACCAATATTACTTTGAGCTATTAAGGAAAGATTTTATGTACTTAATCTAAAATAGAGTTGTTACTGCTTGATTTCTAATGATTTAAGTCGCTTTCTCATTTGAGAATCTTAGAATGATAAGCTTCGTTGCCTAATGTAGGAGATTTTCGCAAGCAATTTTCTATGTTTTCTGTGTGCCTATATTGTTATAAACGAAAATAAAGTGTTGATAATCAGCGTATAATAACTCTAATCTTAAGCAGGTGAGACCTTTTATGTTTTGAGCTTTCTTATTTGATTCTTGAATAGATTTTGAGATATGAGAAGAGGTCTGTTTGTAGGTTGTACTCCAATTCAAATACATAATCATACTTGTCTATCTAGATATGTCATAGGTCGGATTGTTTTTCTTGTGTGAAAATGAGTGGACGTGCAAGGGCATTTTTATAGGCTATTTCTGCTATTTTAGAAGTTTCAAGATAACGTGATTGGATGCTCATTGTCATTATTCCAATGTATTCTATTAATTCTATTTTTGAATGACTCCAGAATTCTTTGCCCCAAGGATAATCTTCATAGACTGATAAATCACTTTGGCTTGTATTCATCTCATATATTTGAAGGTCAGGCAAAGACCTGTCTTCACTTAAATATTTTCTTAAAGTTTCGCTTTTGTAGAGATGTATTTCAGTGCTGTATTGGTTGATGAAGTTTGCTATTTTCTTATCAATTCCATTTTTGACAAACACACTGTCATTTTTTAGAGCTTCATAGTCCATCCCTGATAATTCGACATACATACTATACCGAAAAGCCTGTAACCCCCTTTTAAACACTTCTAAATCTTGCCCTTTTGCAGAAAGAATGGTGAGAAGTGATATTAAAAAAAGAACTGTAATTTTACTGATAGTCATCAATGGATTTTTTATCTTAGTAAAGTATTTAATTTTCTCTACAAAACTCTTCCCAGTATTTTTGGGCATCATCTGCCCCTGCTTTTTGAGCCTCTAAAAAATATTTACAGGCTTGTATCTTATTGCCCAGTTCTTTTTCTGCCAGTCCTAAGCCTAGCATAGCTTCTCCGTCTGTAGGTGTTAGATCCAGTACTTTGAGAAAATCTTCTTTGCAAAGTTCGTATTTTTTGAGATTATAGTTTGCAATAGCTCTATTAAAGTAAGCCTCTGTATATTCTGAATCTAATCGGATGGCGTGGTCATAATCTTTAATAGCTTCGTCAGTCTGGAGAAGTTCATCTTTGAGATTTCCTCTATTATTAAACACTGTAGCATCTGTAGAATCCATAGACAACAGATCAGAATAGACCTTAATCGCTCCTTCATAATCCTCTATTTTTCTTTTAGCATGGGCAAGGTATAAAAAACCTTTCTTGCGAGGCTCTATCTCCATCGCAATCGTAAACTCAACCACTGCCCCTGTAAAATCATTTTTTTCTAATTTGGCTATTCCCGCTTTAAAATAATTATCAAAAGTCTGGGTTTGTGCTTTTAAATTAAAATGAAAAAAAAGAAATAAAATTAAAATGAATGCGTACTTCATGGTATATGGTGTTTAAAGCAAAATTATATATTTTTGCACTTACTAATATTTAAAAACGAAATATATTATGAAAAACTTACTAATTCCTGTTTCTGTTATTTTTTTAAGTTTAAGCTTAGTTGTTTCTTGTGTTCAGGCTCAAGAAATGAACCAATACGGTGCAGAAATTACTGCTGATGGTGCTATGAATGGCAAAAAATTAACTAAAAAATTAAAGAAAGCTGACAATGCTTCTCTCAAAGTAGAAGGTACTATCACGGAGACTTGCCCTGTGAAAGGTTGCTGGATGACCCTAGACATGGGCAATGGAGAAACGATGATGGTCAAATTTAAAGATTATGCTTTTTTTGTACCCAAAGAAGGACAAGAAGGTAATACTGCCATCGTAGAGGGTGTTGCTAAAAAAGAAGTAGTAGATGTAGCAACGCTTAAGCACTATGCTGAAGATGCTGGCAAAAGCGAAGAAGAAATAGCAGCTATCACTAAACCTGAAACACGCTTGATGTTTGAAGCCAATGGAGTCATCATCAAAAAAAGCAAATAATAAGACAAATTATTGATAAAGTCTATTATTGTTGATATAAAAAACCGAGTTTATTTCTAAAAAATAGGCTCGGTTTTTTTGTGTCAATACTATAATAGAAAGGAGTAATCATTTTACTATTCCTAATTCTTATGTAACTTTAAAGCAATACATTAGAGAAAAGAAATAAAAATAATAAAACTACTCAATGCAAAAAAAACTCTCCCTAAAAAAAGTGCCTTGGCACGAACAAGCCTTGTATGATAGTTTTAAAAATAAATTTGAAACTCATGTGCAATTAGGAAACAAACCTTATCATATCATAGATGATGAAGAGGATATTGGTTTACGTGCTTTGCAACGAAAAGCCATTGCATTGGCTGCCCTGACGGGTATTACAGGAGTACTTTTATTGTATTTGCCTGGGTTGTTTTTTCCAGACAGTTATCTTAGCCAGAATACACATCTCTTAAAAATGAATCTACTGGAGATACAACCCTACTTTTTTGTATATGGGATTGTATTGGCTTTTTTTGAGATAATGGTCTTGACTTTCTTAAATCTTTGGGTAGTAAGACGAATCGCTGAGATTTGTGATTTTCCTCATCGACAAGATGTCAATCGTGATAAACATATCAGGGTGCTTTTTGAGGTAAGCCTAGAAAAACAGGACAAGGAAATGCCTCGGTTTAATCTAAATCCATTGGAGGGTTTATCGCCATGGAAGCTGTTTCTTTACAATACTTTGTTTGTCTTGAAGGCTACTTTAAGTAATATCATAGTAAAACTTATATTGAGCCGAGTCTTAGGACGTTTTATTCTGAGAGCTTTGATAGATTTGGTTGGGATTCCTATTTTTGCTTTTTGGAATGGTCTTGCCACCTCCCGAGTGATTAGAGAAGCAAAAACACGCATTATGGCTCCTCAACTGATTCATGATTTATGCAAAATAATGCACCAAGAATTTAAAGATGATGAAGCATTTAAAGAGCATTTGTATGATGTATTGCAGTGGATAGCCGTAACGAAACGCAGTTTTCACCACAATCATCTTCTCTTGGCAAACCATCTTCAAGAGACATTTCAGTTTGAATACAAAGACAAAAAACCAAAATCATTTGATGAGGTATTGGCTATCCTAAAAACGCTTCCTGCCAAGTCTTGTGAAGGACTCTCTAAAATCTTTATTTTTGGAGTCTTGCTAGATGGAAAAGTCAATTCATCAGAAGTTAGTCTTCTCAAACAACTGAGCCAAGAGTTAAAAATAGATTTTAATCCTAAGCAAATATGGGCATTGAGTGAGGATTTTGTGAAGGGTCGAGGATTAGAAGCCTTTTTTACACAAAAAATAATTTCAGCATCGTAACCCTCATCAAGATTTAGGAAACTATTAGGATATTTACATAAAAAAAGAGGTCTTGGTAAATTTTAGTGTAACATTACAAAACCGTAATTTCAGATTATTCTTCATAGGGCAAGGGCTTTCTAATGTCGGTAATATGATGAAGCAAATCGCTATTGGCTGGCTGGCATACCGTATGACAGACTCTGCTTTTTTGCTAGGAGTAGTGATGTTTACCCGCGAATTATCGGCTTTTTTGATTTCTCCCTTTGCAGGTGTAGTGGCTGATAGGCTCAATAAATACCAGCTTATTCTATGGTCTAACCTAGCACTGCTTCTCAATACAGGTGTTTTGGGTTGGCTTACCATCACAGGCAATATTAACCTAGAGTTGATGATTTTGCTTCAGGCATTGTTTGGGCTGATTAGTGGTGTAGAGATTCCTACACGCCAAGCTTTTGTAAATGACCTCGTAGAGAAGAAAGAAAATCTCACCAATGCCATTGCTCTTAACTCCACTTTATTTAACTCTGCCAGAATAGTAGGTCCTTCACTTGCGGGCATTTTGATTCCTTTTGTGGGAGAGGGAGGGTGTTTTTTGATTTATACTTTTTTTTTGGTCATTATCCTAATCATATTTCAATTTATAAAATACAAGCCCTCGCCCAAAAAATCACCAAAAGGGGCTGTCATCAAAGAAATCAATGAAGGAATGCAATATGTGTATCGTCATCCTCCTCTGAGAGGCTTATTTATAATGGTCTTTTTGGTTACTTTTTTTGGGATTTCTTATGAAATGCTTTTGCCTGTGATGGTGAGTGAAGTCTTTGAAAAAGGCCCACAAGTATTTGGCTATCTCACTAGTTCAGTAGGGGCAGGTTCTATTTTAGGGGCTTTGTTTTTGGCAAATCGCAAAGATTTAGGAGGCTTAGAAAGGATTTTACAAATAGGAATAGGTGTTTTTGGTATAGCAATTACTCTCTTTGCGATGACCTCTAATCTGATAGTAGCACTTTTAATTCTATTTGTGGCAGGGAGCGGTAGAGTTATGTTTTTTACTGCCAATAATACCTTATTACAAAGCCTTGCAGACCAAGATAAGCGAGGGAGGGTATTGAGTCTTTACATCATGGTTTTTATGGGTAGTAAGACTTTGGGCAATCTCATGATGGGTGCTTTGGCAGATTATGCAGGTGCGTCTTGGGCTATAGGTCTTGGAGGAATAGGTTGTTGTATCTCAGGCTTACTGTTAGGACCTTCTTTGGTTCACATAGGCAATGAAATCCGTAGATTAAAAGTAGAAGCCGACAATGCAAAAATTTTTGAAGTTCATGAGGAAACTGATTCTATTTCTTAGAAGTGAGAATTGAGGAATAAGGAGCAAGGAGCGAGAATTGAGGAGTGAGAATTGAGGAGTGAGGAGCGAGAATTGAGGAGTAAGGAGTGAGAATTGAGGAGCAAGGAGCGAGAATTGAGGAATGAAAGAGATTTATGACCCAATGACTTAACAATGACCCAACAACTCAATGACCAAAAAAATGACTTAATCATCTAATGACCCAACTAATGATTTAACGACCAAAAAAAATCACTAATAACCCAACAATCTAATGACCTAATAACTTAATATCTCAATAACCTAATTACCAATCACAAATAACCCAATAATCAATAACCAATACCCAACTTAAAACAACATAAAAATGCAAAATGTACTAATTACAGGCGGTTCTAGTGGAATAGGTTTTGAGCTTTCTAAATACTTTGCTCGTGATGGTTATCAGCTTTTGTGGGTCTCTAAGCCTGAGGAAGAACTACAAAATGCCAAAACAAAATTATTAGCAGAATATCCTAATATAAGCATCCATACATTTGCCCTAGATTTAGCTCAGGAAGGATCTGCACAAAAAGTCTATAACTGGACTTTAGATAATCAATGGCAGGTAGATGTGTTAGTCAATAATGCAGGGTTTGGGAATTATGGCTTTTTGACAGAAGTCTCTATCGAGAAAGAACTAGCCATGATTCAGCTCAATGTAGCAACCGTTTATGCACTGACGCACCTTTTTTTAAAAGAAATGAAGGCACGCAATGCGGGTAAAATCCTAAACATCAGCTCTAATACTTCCCTTCAGCCTGTCCCTCGTATGGCTACTTATGCGGCTACTAAAGCTTTTGTAAAGCATTTTTCAGAATCAGTACATGAAGAACTCAAACACCAAAAATCTAAAGTTACTCTCACAGTAGTCTGCCCCTCAGCGATTAAAAATACTCAATTTCAACACGAAGCAAATATGGATAAAGTACGTACTTTTAATAGCCTCCTTACTACCACTCCTGAGGAAGTAGCTAGAGATGCCTACAAAGGGTTACAAAAGGGTAAAAAAAGAGTGCTGACAGGGGCAAGGCTTCGTAATACACATTGGCTTACTCAGTTGCTGCCTCCTTCACTTACTAGGTTTGTATTACATAGAGAATTAGATAAAGTATAGAGATTTAGATTTATTATTTTAATTTTTATCTATTCAGGCTTTTTTGTACATAAAACAGGTTTAACGACTATTTTATTGAGATAAGTGTGGTTTTTTATTCTTTGATTACAAATCTAATTCTAAGTAATAAATCGTATTTTTGAGAAAAATAATATATGCTAGACTTTTTCAGACAATTACTTGCTGTAGATTTTATGCCTCATGGATATTGCTATATGTGGAATCCAGAGATTTTATGGCTGCATATTTTATCAGATTTGCTTATAGCCTTATCCTATTATTCTATACCTGTAGGTCTGATTATTTTTGTTAGAAAGCGTACTGATTTAAATAGCTTTAAGTCGGTCTTTTGGCTATTTATTTTATTTATATTTTTTTGTGGGACGACACACGTTCTCTCTATCTATACCATCTGGACTCCTGCCTATAGGTTATCAGGATTCATCAAAGCGATTACAGCTGTAGTCTCATTAGTTACGGCAGTTTTACTTTGGCCTATGATTCCGAGGGCTTTACAGATTCCTAGCCAAAAAGATTTAGCAAAACTCAATGAACAACTCCAGCAAGAAATTTTAAAAAAAGAAGCTTATGAACAAGAACTCCTAGAGAATCAAGCAAAATTAGAAAGCATTGTTCAAGAAAGAACCAAAGATTTAGAAAGTACAAATGAAGAACTTTTGGCTCAGATAGAAGAAAACAAGACAAGCCAGGCACAGATTTATTTTCAAGCTTCTCTGTTAAACCAAGTACAAAACGCTGTCATAGCGATTGATAAAGAATATAAAATAATATATTGGAATAGGTTTGCTGAAGAAACCTTTGGCTGGTCAGAACAAGAAGCTTTAGGCAAAAGTCCTATGGAACTTTATCTCAGAGCTGAAACAGAGCCTGTTATTACAGACGATTTTGAAAAAGAGATGTATATTCAGCCCAAATGGGAAAATGAATTTGATTGTCTTACAAAAGACGAGGAGATAATACCTACTTATTTTGTGAGTTCTTCTATTAAAGATGAAAATCAATCTATAACAGGTTTTGTAGCAATAGCTTTTGACTTGCGTGAACAAAAAAAATTAGAAAACGAACTACGTGCAGCCAAAGATAAAGCCGAAGAGTCTGTAAAAGCAAAGCAAGATTTTCTCTCTACAATGAGTCATGAGATTCGTACACCACTCAATGCTGTTATAGGCTTTAGTGAATTGCTACTATTAGAAGACCCTAAGCCTGAGCAAGTTCAGTCTCTTCAGACACTTAAATTTGCTGGTGAAAATCTACTAGGACTTATCAATGATATTTTGGATTTTCATAAAATAGAAGCCCATAAATTAGTCTTAGAAGAAACTCCTTTCTCTATTAAAATATTGATAGATAGATTGGCACAGCTTTACAGACCTTTAGCCAAAGAAAAGAACCTTAGCCTAGAAACCTACTTAGATCCACGCCTTCCTAAAAAAGTGTTGGGGGATGCCTTAAGGTTGAGTCAAATCTTGACCAATCTTATCAGCAATGCCATTAAATTTACTAAAGAAGGAAGTGTAGTACTTTCTGTATTTATAGAGCAAGAGACGGATACTCATTACCAAATCCAATTTGAAGTAGAAGATACTGGGA